>JAPLFI010000030.1 GCA_026390755.1 Ignavibacteriota bacterium | reverse complement strand
TCACATTAAACTCCTGAGCCGTATATCAAGGCTTATGAATAAAGATGAATTCAGGGAAAAACTATCCTCTGCAAAATCAAAAGCCGAAATCCTGAAACTTTTCAAAGACGAAGAGCAGAATTATCTGGATATCTGATATAATATTTTTATAACTACTTACCAAAGAGAGGCGCGGAGTGTTTCCCGCCTCTTTGAATAATCAGCCTCCCTCACACCGGCGTGTATTATATTTAACATAAGTTTTGCATATTCGGGTTAATAATTGCCTGTAATTTTATGTATATAATAAGTATAATTGTGGTTGAACTCTTTTTCATAATAAAAACTTCACACATACTAAATGGCTACAAAATATGTCTATTATTTCGGCTGTAAAAAAGCCGACGGTAAAGCAGGAATGAAAACTTTACTCGGAGGAAAAGGTGCAAATCTTGCGGAAATGGCTAATCTCGGATTACCCGTTCCTGCCGGTTTCACAATAACCACCGAAGTTTGCACTCACTATTACAAAAACAAGAAAAAATACCCGGAAGAATTAAAAGAACAGCTTAAAAAAGCGCTCGGGAAAGTGGAAAAGGAAATGGGCGCGAAATTCGGCGATAAAAAAAACCCGCTTCTTCTTTCAGTACGCTCGGGAGCAAGAAGTTCAATGCCGGGTATGATGGAAACCGTTCTTAACGTAGGACTTAACAATATCACGCGCGAAGGATTAATCGCGAAATCAAACAATCCGCGCTTCGTTTACGACTCGCAAAGAAGGCTCATACAGATGTATTCCGACGTAGTGATGGAAAAAGCGGCAGGTATTGAGCCTGCTGAAGGAAAAGGTATAAGACAACAGCTCGAAAAAGAACTGCATAAAATGAAGGCTTCCAGAGGAACAAAGATTGACACTGACCTGACAACTGAAGATTTAAAAGAACTTATTGAAATATATAAAGCAAAAGTACTTGAAGTGCTCGGTAAACCTTTCCCGGAAGACGCCATGGAACAGCTCTGGGGCGCGGTCAGCGCCGTTTTCTCAAGCTGGAACGGAAAACGCGCGATTTCATACAGAAGAATTGAGGGAATTCCGGATGAATGGGGCACTGCCGTTAATGTGCAGTCAATGGTATTCGGTAACATGGGCGACTCCTCCGCGACGGGCGTTGCTTTCACAAGAAATCCGGCAACCGGCGAAAATTATTTCTACGGTGAATGGCTTCCGAACGCGCAGGGCGAAGATGTCGTTGCCGGTATAAGGACTCCAAATCCGATAAACGAAGTCGGAAAAAGCGAGCATAACAATCATCTGCCGTCGCTTGAAACGGCAATGCCTGAAGTTTATAAGAAGCTTTATAAGATTGAACGCAATCTCGAAAAGCATTATCACGACATGCTTGACCTTGAATTCACTATTCAGGAAGGCACGCTTTATATGCTGCAATGCAGAGTCGGTAAAAGAAACGGCGCGGCGGCAGTGAAAATGGCGGCTGATATGTATAATGAAAAAATGATATCCGCCGAAGAAGCCGTTATGAGAGTAAAGCCCGATCAGCTTGAAGAACTTCTTCATCCTATCATACAGCCGCTGGCAGAACTTGCCGCGAAACCGATTACCAAAGGATTACCGGCCGGACCAGGCGGAGCGACGGGACAGGTTGTATTCACAGCCAACGATGCCGTCGAATGGAAGAAAAACGGAAAAGATGTAATACTCGTGCGCGAAGAAACCAATCCCGAAGACATTGAAGGCATGAGAGCCGCCGAAGCTATACTTACGGCGCGCGGCGGAATGACTTCGCATGCGGCGCTTGTCGCAAGAGGCTGGGGTAAATGCTGTGTTGTCGGCGCGGGTGCGATTGAAGTTTCTCTTGAAGATAGAACTTTCAGCGTCGGCGATATCACTGTTAAAGAAGGCGATTTCATTACACTGAACGGAACTAAAGGTAAGGTATATCTCGGCTCGCTTCCGATGATGGAAACGGACGTGGAAAATTCCGACCTGGTTACATTCCTGAAAATTTGCGATAAGTTAAGAGATTTAAAAATCAGAACAAACGCTGACACGCCGGAAGACGCCGCCAAAGCGAGAATGTTCGGAGCAGAAGGTATCGGACTTTTCAGAACAGAGCACATGTTCTACGGAATAAATTCCGAAGAGCCTTTATTCCTCCTCCGAAAAATGATTCTGGCGGGAGATAAGGAAAAAAGAAAAGAAGCCCTCAGCGAACTTTTCCCGTTTATTAAGAGTGATATGAAAGCTACAATTTCCGCTATGGACGGATTCCCTGTAACCATCAGGACTCTCGATCCTCCGCTTCACGAATTCGTTCCCGTAAACGAAGACGAAAGGGAAAAACTTTCTGAAAGTCTCGGAATTTCGATGGATCATTTCAGAGCACGCGCAGAATCACTCCAGGAAGATAATCCGATGCTCGGTCACAGGGGCGTAAGACTTGGAATTACATATCCGGAAATAACTGAAGTACAGGTAAGAGCTATTTTTGAAGCTACTGCCGAGCTCCTTCAGGAGGGAAAGAAACCGTTCCCCGAAATTATGATACCCGTTGTCGGAATAAATCTCGAACTGAAAAACCAATACGAAATTATAAGCAAAGTTTATAAAGAGGTGCTGAAAAAATTCGGACTGAAGAAAATTAACCATCTCGTCGGAACGATGATTGAAATCCCGAGAGCCGCAATTACTTCGGATAAGATTGCGGAATATGCGCAGTTCTTTTCCTTCGGTACGAACGATATGACGCAGATGACTTTCGGATTCTCGAGGGATGATATCGGTACATTCCTTCCGGATTATCTTGAACAGAAGATACTCGACGTTGATCCGTTCCAGGTAATTGACAGAGCCGGCGTCGGGAGGCTGATGACCGTTTCCGTTGAACGGGGAAGAAAAACAAGACCTGACCTGAAAATCGGAATTTGCGGTGAGCACGGCGGCGACCCTTCGTCAGTCGAATTCTGCCATCAACTGGGTCTGAACTATGTAAGCTGTTCACCGTTCAGAATACCTATTGCAAGACTCTCAGCCGCAAGAGCCGCTATAGAATATAAATTCGGTATGATATTCGACACACCAAAACCGGATAAGAAAAAGCTGAGCGCCAAAAAACTTTTAAAAGGAAAGAAAGATTCAAAGAAGAAGAAAAAGTAAGGAGAGAAGAATTTTCTGACACGAATGAACACTAATTGTCACAAATTAACAGAAAAAAGATTTTCTCATAGTTAAGAGCAAAATAAAGAAAAGATATAATAAAAAACGACTGCTTTCAATAAAAGCAGTCGTTTTTTTATGCCTTTAACAGGTTTCTCCGCCAGCCCGTGTACTTTGTCCTTTTTACGGGAGTTCCGGTGAATTCGGCGTTGAATTCCTCTTCCGTAAGTTTCAGTAAATCTTCGCGCGGTTTATTAAGGAATTTCATTTTCGGGAAAAAAGCCGTGTCTTCGGTGAAATATTTCTTTTTGTTATACGGACAAACATCCTGACATATATCGCATCCGAATATCCAGTCATTCAAATCAATGTAGTCGGGTATTTCTCCCCTGTTTTCGATTGTGTGATAGGAAATGCAGAGACTAGCATCAACTCTGTATTCTTCGTAAATCGCTCCCGTCGGACAAGCCTGCATACAGATACTACAAGAGCCGCAAAGCTCTTCTGCCGGTTCATCGGGTTTAAGCTCAATGTTAATCAAAATTTCAGATATAAAGAAAAAACTTCCGAATTCGGAATTAATGACGTTTGAATGTTTTCCCATCCACCCTATTCCGGAGCGCACAGCCCACGCTTTATCCATCACGGGACCGTCGTCAACGTAAGCCCGTGTTTTAATTTCCGGCGAGAGGGAATCGATTTCGGCACACACTTTCTTTAGTTTCTTTTTTAAAACCTTATGGTAATCTTTTTCACCCCAGGCATAACGCGATATTTTCGGAATGCGTGGAGCATCGCTATGATTAAAAGGAGTGTCATACAGATAAGCAAGCGATATTACGGATTTAATATCTTCCATTATTAACGAGGCGTCTCTCCTTTTTTCAAATCCTTTATCAATCCACTTCATATCCGCATTTCGCCCTTCGTCAATCCATTGTTTCAGCAGTAAACTCTGGTCTTCAAGTTTTTCCGCTCTGGCAATACCGGCTTTTATGAATCCTTCTTTCAGACAAATTTCTTTG
>JAPLFI010000412.1 GCA_026390755.1 Ignavibacteriota bacterium | reverse complement strand
TCATCATCCTGTGTAATGAGGCTATATATTAATGGAGTCCAATGGGGTTATCTCAGCACAAGTGGTACTATAACTCCGACATCGTCTCCATTGGTATTCGGTAGAAAAGCTGCGGGTTCAAACTATTACGATATGTTTTGTGGGATAATTGATGAAGTAAGAATTTGGAATTATTGCAAAACAGTGTCCCAAATAAACGAACAGAAAGATATTCCGTTATTTGGAACAGAACCCGGATTAATTGGATATTGGAATTTTGATGAGGGGACAGGAACAACTGCTTATGACCTGACATTACATAACAATGCTTCAATTTACGGACCGACTTATTTATATAATATAAATATTTTACGTTTCTTAAAATATCCGGCACAAAATCAATATATTCAAAACAATTTGACGACATTTTCATGGGGAAATTCTAAAGATGCGGGAATCGGATTTCAGAAATTTCAATTATTCATTGACGGGAATTTGAATAAAGATAATTTTACTGATTCCGTTTATACCGTTATAGCACCATTGTCTTACGGCGCTCACACATGGTTTGTAAAAGGATTTGATTTGCTTGGCAATAACCAAAGTTCGGAGACAAGAACATATTATGTTGATAATGCGCTGCCATATCCATTCAATTTGATATCTCCGACGGATAGTCAGATTGTAAATATTCCCACTCCAAATTTTAGCTGGCAAGGGACTACGGATAGCGCCGGCGGAAGCGGGTTAAGAAAATATCAATTAATAATTAACTATATTGTAAGCGTTGACAGTATTCCTGTCAATACAACAACTTCATCACCGGGCAATGCATTGCCCCAAGGATCATACACCTTTTATGTAAAAGCTTATGATAATGTAGCAAATATCCGTCAGTCAACTCAGACGAGAACATTTTATGTTGACTGGGAACCGCCTACGCCATTTACTTTGATTTCTCCTTCAAACGGCGATACATCTGTTACAAAAAGACCGGTTTTTACATGGCATAAATCAACAGATATTGGAAGCGGGCTTGTGAAATATGAACTTATAATATCAGGACAACCAATTATTACACTGCCCGGTGCAGATTCTTCAAAACAAATTACTTTTGACCTGCCGAACGGCAATTATACATGGTACGTTAAGGCATACGACCGCGCAGGTTCTTTCAGAAGTTCAAATGTCAATTCACTGACAGTTAATGTGCTTCCTGTTCCGGTTGCTCCATTATTATCTCAGCCGATTAACAACTCAGTAAACCAGCCGACGGATTTAATCTTTAAATGGGGAATACCAAATGAATATCTCAAATTCAGTTACGACTTTTCATCGAATAAAAGCGCATTAACAGTTTTAAAATATTGGTACGAAGTAACAACTGATACGATATCATTCACCAACTTAATGAGGGATACTATTTTAACAGATACATTGAAAAACGTAACCGGTTTATCAAATCTTACAACATTTTACTGGAGAGTTAAGGCTAAAAACCAATATAGCTATGGTCCTTTCAGCATTTGGTATAAATTTACAACCACAGGGCTTTCAAGTATATCATTAAATTCAAATTGGAACATCTTCTCCATGCCCCTTCAGGCTCAGAATATGAGTGTCATTAGTTTAATCCCTGGCGCTTCATCATCTGCATTTGCTTATAATAGCGGGTACCAGCAGGTTACAACACTGCAAAACGGGAAGGGCTACTGGATAAAATACGACAGTGCAAGAACTTTTATTGTAACAGGAATAGCAGTTAATCCACGAATATGTGCCGTAAATGAAGGCTGGAATATAATCGGACCATTTGAATCTGAAGTTGCTGTTTCCGCAATAACCAGCAATCCTCCGGGAATTATAGTATCTCAATTCTTCGGTTTTAATAACGGATACTCTAATGCAACCACATTGACATCAGGCAAAGGATACTGGATAAAAACAACTCAATCGGGAACTCTTATACTTCCGCAATCTACAGATATATCATTGCAAGTTGAAAATAAACCGGAAGTAAATGAAAACTGGATGAGTATAGAGATTACCGATTCGAAACAAAATAAAGCAAAATTATATCTCGGAGAAAAGGAAAATGTTTTTGGAGTTTACGAATTACCACCGGTTGGTCCTTCGGGTGTATTTGACGTAAGATTTGCAAGTGATAACTTCGTTGATATATGGTCGGGCAGTCACACCGTGAAAATTAGTTCACCGGAATATCCTGTAAAAATTAAAATTGAAAACATAAAAGGAAAATTGCTTAGAATAAAAGATAATATAAGCGGAAAAATATTAAATCAGGCAGTTACAGAAAAGACAGTTATAACAGTCAATTCACCTCTTAGCGCTTTTAGTATTATTGCAGATAACATGATTCCAACGACTTATGATTTAAGTCAGAACTACCCGAACCCCTTCAATCCTGTTACGACAATAAAATATCAGATCCCAAAGGACGGATTGGTAAAATTAATAATTTACGATGTACTCGGCAGGGAAATAAAAATATTAGTTAATGAAATAAAAACCGCCGGATATTATGATATAAAATTCGACGCAAGTTATTTATCATCCGGAATTTATTTCTACAGATTTTACACAGGAAATTATACAAGTATTAAAAAAATGATGGTGATAAAATAAATTTCAAACTAAATGTCAAATAGTATGAAAATCAAACTATTTTTTTTACTTATACTGATATACAATATCACTATACTGTATGCCGCTCCCATAAAGAACATACCAGTTACCGTTAAACAGCCGAGCGGTGAAATTCTTAATATTTTTGCAAGTGGTGATGAATTTTATAACTGGCTTCATGATAATGAAAATTACACGATAATTCAGGATCCTTCAACGGGATATTATGTTTATGCATTAAAGAAGAACGATGAACTAATCCCATCAAAAATCATCGTTGGAAGAACATTACCGATAATCATTGGAATTGAAAGGGGGCTGAATATTTCACCGGAAAAAATGAGAGCAGTAAGAAATGAATTCTTTCGAATGAGTCCCAAAGATATAGGTGATGCGCCAAAAACAGGCACAATAAATAATCTGGTCGTTTATATCAGATTTAGCGGGGAAACGGAATTTACCGATTTGAAATCATATTACGATGGTATGTTTAATAATATAACTACGGGTGCCAATTCAATGAGAAATTATTTCACCGAAGTTTCTTATAATCAATTGACAATCAGTACAACATTCTATCCTGTCACAGCAGGAACAACTGTAATATCTTATTTGGATTCTGATGTTCGAGGATATTACCAACCATATAACGCCGCAACTAATCCCACCGGTTATACAGGAGGTGACAACGGACAAATGAGAACAGAGAGAGAACATACCTTGTTAACAAGAGCGGTGAATTTTATTGCTTCACAAGTGCTGCCAGGTTTAAATATTGATGGCGATAATGATGGTAATGTAGATAATGTATGTTTTATTGTTTCCGGTGATGTTACCGGCTGGGCTTCACTTCTCTGGCCGCATCGTTGGAGTTTATATACATATACCGTGAATATTAACGGAAAACGTGTTTACGATTATAATTTTCAGATTCGGAATCATTTACAATCAAGCGGAGTTGGAGTATTGTGTCATGAAATGTTTCATTCACTCGGTTCACCCGACTTATATCACTATTCCTATGATGGACTCCAACCGGTATATCAATGGGATATAATGGAAAATGATTTAAATCCTCCGCAACATATGGGTGCCTATATGAAATGGAAATATGGTGCGTGGATTTCTAATATTCCGGTTATTTCACAAGGTACTTATTCTCTAAACCCTTTGGTCATTTCATCCGGCAATTGCTATAAAATTAATTCCCCAACTTCTTCATCTGAATTTTTTGTTGTGGAATACAGAAAAAGGACTCCTCCGTTTGAATCAGGACTTCCCGGAGATGGGTTACTGGTATATAGAATCAACCCTTCTGTTTCAGGAAATTCAAACGGACCACCTGATGAGGTTTATGCCTACCGTCCAAACGGAACTTTAACGGTAAACGGAAGTCCTGAACTTGCGAATTATAACAGCAGTGTCGGAAGAGTAAAACTTGATAGCTCTACTAATCCATCTCCATTTCTTTCAAATGGTACCCAAAGTAAACTTAAAATTTCTAATATCGGAAGTGCAGGTAACACTATTGCTTTTACAGTTGGCAACATACAAGGTGTCGTTGCAGATTTTACATCAAACAAAACTTATATCACTCCCGGTGAAATTGTAAATTTCACTGATTTGTCGGTTGGCAGTCCTACGAATTGGAGCTGGAGTTTTACCGGAGGTACTCCTTTATCTTCAACATTGCAAAATCCAACCGGTATTACTTATAATAATATCGGAACTTATTCAGTATCATTAACCGCAACTAATACTTACGGCTCTAATACAATAACTAAATCTGATTATATTATAGTCGGAATTAATTCTGTTATTTATACTGATAATTTCGACGGCGATAACACTTTAACAGGTTTGCAAAATAGAGGTTATAAGATATTTAATCAATCAGTTCCAGTTGGAACTTTATCCTGGTTCCAAGGAAATGCGACTGTATTTACTGCTTTCAAAGGACCTACAACTGGATACGTAGGCATTAACTTCAATTCAACTGCGGGTGTAGGGAATATTGATAATTGGATGATATTACCGCGTGTTGCAGGCGGTCTATTATCGGGTGATTCATTATTCTTTTATGAAAGGTCAAGTACAGGAAGCATATATCCCGATTCAATAAGAGTTATGTATTCAGCTAATGACTCTGTACCGCAAGGAAGCTGGGCAGAACTTGGAAGATTCAAAACCAATACAACAACAGGCTGGCAAAGACATGGCTTCAAAGCCACAACAGCAAGTATAAACGGCAGTTTTGCAATCAGATATTGTGTTGCAAACGGCGGACCCAATGGTTCAAATTCCGATTATGTCGGTATTGACGCTTTAACGATCGAAAGAAGCAGAAATCAGCAACTTACAGTCCCTGTAACCGTAATAAGCGGCTGGAATATAGTATCGGTTCCTGTATTAGCATCGGATATGAGTAAGACATCTCTATTTCCTGATGCGGCAACTCCTGCATATTGGTTTAATAACGGATATATTGCAAACGATACATTAAAGAACGGCGTAGGATACTTCATAAGATTTAATACGGGTAATACATACAATATAAACGGAAGTATATTAGCATCGAAGCAGATACCGGTAAAGCAAGGCTGGAATATGATAGGACCGTTTGAAAAGGACGTTGCAGTAAGCGGAATAACAAGCATACCAGCGGGCATAATAGCGACGTCATTTTTTGGATTCAATAACGGATATGTGATGTCGGATACATTAAAGACAGGTAAAGGCTACTGGGTAAGGGTAACACAGGACGGTTTATTGATATTACCTTCGAACTTATTAGCATTTAGAATTAATGATAACAGCTCAATACCGGTTACAGTGAATAAAGGAAGATGGACAAGGATACGAATAACAGATAAAAACGGGCAAAACGGAACATTGTTTATAGCAAAAGGCGAGGAAATGACACAAAATTATGAATTGCCCCCTGTACCTCCGCAGGGAATATTTGACATAAGATATCAAAGCGATAGCTATGCCGAGATGACAGGCAGAAATCACGTGATAAGAATAAGCTCAGCAGAATATCCGATACAGATAACGGCAGAAAATATGAACGGATTAACATTAAGAGTAAAAGACAAGATAAGCGGAGAGATAGTGAATAAGGAATTAATAGAGGGACAAACAATAACAATAACTCAGCCGATAGAAAATCTCGATATAATAGAGGAAGGCATACTTCCAACGACTTATGATTTATACCAGAACTATCCAAACCCGTTCAACCCCGTTACAAAAATTATATATCAGGTTCCAGAACAAGTATATGTAAGTTTGAAAGTCTATGATATACTTGGAAGGTTCGTAAAGACATTAGTTGATGAAACAAAAAATGCCGGGTATTATGAAGTTAAATTTGACGCAGGAAATCTTGCCAGCGGAATATACTTTTACAAAATACAGGCAAATAAATTTACAAAAATTAATAAACTATCCTTAATAAAATAGATTATGTATCGTTTATTGTTATTTATATTATTTTTTTCTTTTGTTTTTGAAAATGCAACACCCGAAGATTTTTGGATAAATAAAGGCCCTAATAATTCCGGTGGAGCAAGAGTTATCAATTGGATATCGAATAATTATATTTTAACAGGAGGAACCGTTGGAATAGCTGTTACAACCAATATGGGAATATCTTGGGATAGAATTTTTTCTTCTCCGTCAGAGATTTCTTGCATAGCACGAAATGATACTAATGGTACTTTATTTATGTGCTATTATTATGGTTATGTACAGAACAGCGGATTATATCGTTCATACAATAATGGATATTCCTGGTCTTTAAGCGGTTTATATAGCACAACAGGAAAAAGAATACTTGATGTTAAAGTTAAAGGAAATGGTATAATCTTTTGTGCAAGTAAAGATATAGACTATCCAGGGGGTTCGGGAGGGGTTGACAGATCTACCGATAACGGCAATACATGGACAAGTGTCTTATAAGGAAATTATAATGTTAATTGTCTTGCTATTGATAAAAACGGAAATATTTATGCAGGAACGGCGGATTTGGGGTCTTCCGGCTGGCCTCTATTATTAAGATCTCATGATAACGGTAATAACTGGGATGTAATTTTTAACCAAAGTTCTGGGGGTTATGGGGGCTATGTAAAGAAAGTTGCTGTTGATAATGATGGTATTATTTATGCTATTGCAGATCCTAATAATTCAAAACTTTATCGAACTATTGATTCAGGTGTCAATTGGCAATTTATTAAAACTTTCAATTATGCTCCAAATCATATTTTAATAAACAAGTATAACCATATATTCGTTGCAGAATATTATGGAGGCTCTAATTATTTATCTACAAATAATGGTATCAATTGGAGTTCTATAAACTCCGGGTTTTCTGGTACTTTTGAATCTATAACTATTGATACTAATGGTTATCTTTTTGCAGTAACACAATCTGAGTTCTTCGTCTCACGTCATTCTACCTTATCCCCGTTTGCACCTGTACCGATTCAACCTGCTTTTGGCTCAGACAGTCTGCAGTTAACTCCTTTGCTTGATTGGGATAGTTCTGCTTATGCCGTAAACTACAGAGTACAGATATCTACGGATTCATTGTTTATTAATGTTACTCACAATCAGACAGACATTACACAAACACAATTTACCGTACCATCAGGGATACTTACGTATAATACAAAGTATTTCTGGAGGGTAAATGCATCAAATCAGTACGGAGAAGGCTTTTGGTCGCAGGTATGGAATTTTACGACAATACCTCTATCGTTGCCAAATCCACCGACTCTATTAATACCTCAGAATAATAGCACGGGAATAAGTTTGATTCCATTGCTCGATTGGAACGATGTTTTAACAGCCACAGATTATCACCTTCAGCTTTCAGTAGATTCTAACTTTGTAAGTAATTTGTTAATAAACGATACAGCAATTACAAGTTCTCAGTTTCAGGTTTCTGCCGGTTTGTTAAACAACCTTACCAAATATTACTGGAGAGTAAGAGCAAAGAATCCGGCGGGTTGGGGCGATTGGTCAAATCCCGTATTTAACTTTACAACAATACTTTCTGTGCCGTCTTCGCCTGTGTTATTAACACCCGCAAATAACTCAGCAAACATATCCTTAACTCCTGTTCTTGATTGGACTGATGTTACTAATGCATCAAGTTACAGAGTACAGGTATCAACAGATTCTAATTTTGTTAATAATCTTGTAATTAATGACAGCACACTGATAAGTTCTCAATATACAGTACCTCAAAACAAGCTAATATTTCTCACAAAATACTACTGGCGTGTAAACGCAAAAAACTTTGTTGGAACGGGCAACTGGTCGAATCCTAATTATTCTTTTACGACATTACAGAACTGTATTGTAACCTGGCAGTCGAATATAGTGATAAACGATAATAACAATGCCCGCAGTGACAGTTTAACAATAGGTACTTCAGCACAGGCAACAAACGGGCTTGATATATGTTTGGGTGAAGCTCAACTTCCCCCTATACCTCCTACGGGGATATTCGACATAAGATTTGTATTGCCTGTTACAAATCCTTTAATGGATTCAAAAAAAGACTTCCGAAACGATACCGTAAAAAATATAATCTGGAAAATGAAATTTCAGACATCCGTTTCGGGTTATCCCGTAACATTGAACTGGAATAACAGCGCATTACCGCAGGGCAGTTTTTACCTGAAAGATGAGGTAACGGGAACGATTGTAAATGTGAATATGAAGGCACAGAACACTTGTGTACTTACAAATCCGGGTATAACGTCATTAAAAATTGAATATGCACAAACAATTACAGTTCCTGTAACCGTATTAAGCGGCTGGAATATAGTATCGGTTCCCGTATTAGCATTGGATATGAGTAAGACATCTTTATTTCCTGATGCGGCGACTCCTGCATACTGGTTTAATAACGGATATATTGCAAACGATACATTAAAGAACGGCGTAGGATACTTCATAAGATTTAATACGGGTAATACATACAATATTAACGGAAGTATAATAAC
>JAPLFI010000479.1 GCA_026390755.1 Ignavibacteriota bacterium | reverse complement strand
GTATCGCGGTGTGAAATATGAGCCGGCATTACAACAGCATCACATTTAAAGTCTTTGACGATCTGCAGAATATCGTTACAGAACAGTTCCGTGTTATGCAGTGCCTGCCTGTTCATCGGGTCTTCCAGCAGAAAGCGTTTTCCGAATGATGTAAACATTGCTTCCTCAGACGACAAATCTATCGGAGTCCATGTACCGAACGATACATAATCCATTATGCAAACTGCACCGAGTTCCGTCTGCAGGCGCTTCAGCACGGTACCCGAAGCCCAGCTACCTGCAAGGTCCTGCCACAGGAACCGTATCTTTTCATCAACACCGTCAATTCCTTTGCCTTCTTTCACACGCTGTTCAGCGGCGCTGACGAGCTGTTCAAGCCATGTTGTAACCATCGGAGATATTCTGTCTTTTGTCCAGTTTTTAATTTCAGTTCCCTGGCGTGCAAGGTCAGGATCGGCAGGACACGGAATCGCCTTCTTCAACTCCTGAAACTCAAGCAGTAATTGTCCCTGTTTATTTGATTCTATGCAAACTTCTCTGAGCCTGTCCCAGTCCATTTTTCTGCCGGTAACATCTTCCATAAAAGTTACTGCCTGCCGAAGCTGTTTACCCATATATTCGTAACTCGCATCATCAAAGCTGTGCGGAGCGTCCATAATAAATCTCGGGACATTCGCCCAGGGCTTGTAACCATTCATCAGATTACCGAGTGTATCCATGGCATCACAGCAGGAATTGGAAGTTATTATCATATCGGGTGTTCTTATTAAACCTGCAGTAAGATAGTGACTCGCGACTTTGATGGCAGAGCACAGGCGGCTTTCGACTCCGACTTCAGTGCCTCTGTCAATAAGTTCAGCCGCATCCGGCAATGCCGTTCCGTTGGCTCCGGTGAGAGTGAGGTCTGAAAACGAGCATCCGAATGCAACAGGTATTTCAATAAAAAAATCGCCATTGCCAAGAACAAACGGACCTTCAGATGCATTTTGAGGGTCGAGTGTAAGTCCGAAAAGCTCTTTATTGGCTTTCATCATCAACTGACTAAAAATATTAATCATTATAGTAAACCTCCAGATAAAGTTTCAAGAAAAGCCTGAACCCGTGTCTGAAGCTGTCCGAGTGAATCCGGTATATATTCCCTCTCGATTCGGAGCACGGGGATTCCGATATCTTTTAGTTCTTTTTCAAGTATATAAATTTCACCGCCCCAGGTATCACAGCATAAAAAAATCTGACCTATGACTCCGTCAACTTTATAATCCTTAATATTTTCAAAAATTTCTTTTGAAATATGAGTGTGCGCTCCGAGATTTTTCGGACAGAAGGGACGGTCGAGTATCTGATAATCAGCGATTGCCTTCAGCGGGTCAGTTCCGTTTTCTTTAACACTGCCAAAGATTAACTTAGCGCCGAAGCAGGTCAGGTCTGTTACCACCAAACCTCCAAGTTCTTCTATAATATCGCACATTGACGTATCATCATGACCCGGTCCCACTATCATCAGGCGGGCTTTATATTTCTTTTCAGTTACCGCAGAACTTTTTGGAGTATTGCGTAGTTCATCAAGAAGAATCTTCAAATCCGCAATATATTCTTCCTTTGGCATTGAGTTACCTGCTACAATTACTGCAACTGTTTCGGCACCTGTAACAGGCGGATTCTCCGCTTTTCTCAATGCATATAGTTCTTTTTGCAGGTCTCTTGCTGAGTTACAAAGCTTTATCGCATTCCATAGTTTTTCGTCGGTTATCTCAACTTCGAAATGCTTTTCCAAGTCGGCTTTCAGCTCAGCAAGCTGATTGCGAAAATATTCTGACATAAGTTCACCCGAGGCATGCGGAAACAGAAGCCGATGCAGGAAAGGAGTTTTTGCATCGGATTTTTGCCAGTTGTCAACGATATGCCGAGCGGCGTCGCAACCGCCGCCGATGACTGCACCGTCGAGGAAATTATATTCACCAAGTAAAACATGATTAAAACAGTGGCGCACTAAACTGCATATATTCGCGGCTTCGAAATAGTCGTTTGCCAGGTCGGCGCTTTGACTGCCTGTTCCGCGAATACGGAAAGGCAGAAGTCCCGCGGCTATGAAAAGCTCTTCGGGAACGAATGAGCAGGTGTAGCCGATAACCCTGCCGCCTTTCTTTTTCCAGTTCTCAATCCCGGAATTATTTATAGTACCCGCGATACCTGAGAACTTTCTGAATACTTCCGAATTTTTTATTAAGTTCATTTTAATAAGTGTTAAGTGTTAAGTGTTAAGTGTAAGTGTTAAGTGTTAAGTGTTAAGAGTTAAGTGTTAAGTGTTAAGTGTTAAGTGTTAAGAGTTAAGTGTTAAGTGTTATTATACCAAATATTAAACACTAAATACCAAATACTAAATACCAAATACTAAATACCAAATACTAAATACCAAATACTAAGTATCTCCGTCGTTTTTTAACTATTTTTTAACAGGTGCTTTTCTCGAGCCGTCGGGCGGGCTTGAATTGACACCGCCTTGCGGGATATGCTCGAGCCATGCAAAACCGTTCGTTAGCGGTTTTCCTTTATAACTTCCGTCGCAGGTTGCCCAGTGTTCATATAATGCAGGATCCCATCCCCAGCATGCAAAGTTCACTTTAAGTTCGCCGACAGATGTTTGAAAAATCATCGTGAATGAAACATTGGCTTCTATCGGAACCACCTGTATTGATGACGGTATAACATATTTCCCGTCAATAAATAAACCTGCATCTTTATACTTCCCTCCAAAAATTATCAGACCTGCTGCCTGGTCGGTATTGAATGTAACCCACCATTCATTTCCGTATTTAAGGAGTGCGCTTCTATAGTCAGTACCACCGCAGGAAAGATTCTCAGATTCACCAAATCCCTTAACGTTTACTTTTTGTCCTTTGTTTGTAAATGTTCCTTCTGCATATCCGGGCTCTTCAAATCCTGCCATAGTTGCTCCGGGAAGAAACTCAGGCGGTGCTACACCTTTATTGTACCAGAATGAAAATTTTGTTGTTAATGCTAAATCAATAACATTATCGGGAGATTCAAATTTAACGGATATTTTGCCATCTTTCAAAATGTATGTTAAAGTATTATCACCTTCTTTAAGGAGCCAGGTCCTGCTGTCTTTATCATCCGTAAGTTTTGGTTCAGATGTGAAATTTACCTTTGTGGTTTTGCCTGCATCTTTATTTGTTGAATATGCAAACACGGCAGGTGCAACAAATTTACCCGTACCATGGTGATTGATATAAGCATAAGCCATATAGAGTGTACCGTCATCCGATTTTCCGACAAAATTAAACCAGTAATTCCAGCGCGGAATACCGAGGAATTCCATTGCCTGAAGGTCCCCGATTGTTGCTTTTCGGATTTTCCCCATATCATTTGGATTTGCAAGGGGAGCAACAGGATTGTAGTCAGGAAGATTTGCCTTAGTATAAGTATCCAGGAGCGGTTCCGCTTTAGCTATTAATTCTTCGGCTTTTTTCAAATCACCTGCTTCAATTGCTTTTTTAATTTCGGGCAGGATTTTGATTGCTTCGGGCGCTCCGGGTACCAGGCCTTTTTCATAGATATCATACCATTGCGTGTTTGCAATATCGTATTTTGACTGTAACACGGCTAATTTCTTCGTTGCTTCATCTTTAGTAAGTTTTGCCGACTGATTGCAGGCGATATTAAGCATCATAACGGCAGTAATCAGTAAAAACAGAGCAGTAATTGTGTTGACTTTTTTCATGAGATTAATCTCCTTTTCGAATTAAGTTTATATTTTTTATTAGAACTAAGAACAATGCCACAGACCTGCCTCTGCTTGTTGCAGACAGGTGCAGCAGGCAGGTTCACAGATTTAAAAAATAATTTATAAATATGAACAAAGAACGACTGACTCAAATTAAGAGCATAAAATTGATTATTTATTAATTTCCTGTAAAATAATATCATTTGCTTTTGAAATTTCAATTGAGACACTAAGTTCGGATTTACCTTTAATAGTCTCCTTCTTGTCTTTATTTACAAAAAGTTCATAAGACTTTGCAGGGTCCAGACGAATAATTTTAAAACCTGAAACACCGCTTGTATTCTGCGGAAGAGTTGAGACGATAAGCGCATTTTTCCCACTGTCATATATTGCGCGTTTCAGAATAACTTTTGTAATATCCACTCCGCTTATTGAAGGCTCCGTGAAATGTTTATCATCGAATAGTTTATTAACCATATTGAACATGCCGTTTTTTGGCAGTGCCCTCGCCAGACCAATTACGCGATCGGACACATCAGATTGCGGAGGCTGCATTTTATCAATATGAGTATTACAACACTGCGGCAGAACTTTTTTAGGTTCTTCTCCGTTTTTTTTACCCTCGTCGGGTGACCCGATACTCGGTGCGGAAACATTTTCATTATAAGGATAGTGATAAGTCCCGTCAACCCAAACCGGAGAGTATATACTGTCTATTGTTTTAAACAATTCTTTAAATGCAGACTCATCTCCCATTTCAGCCACATAGCATGCCCAATATGCATACTGGGCGTCCGGAATAAAGACATCAGTTCTCAGCTTTCCGAAATCCTTTGAGTCAGCAGTGAAAACTTTTTTCTTTAAAGCAGGATAAATTTTTTCCATAATCTCAGGATTCCATGCATGCATAAAAGTACCTACAGCTCCATCGTTCCCTGCCGAAACAAAATCAACTCCTTCTTTTACAAGTTTTTTTTCGGCAGAATCAGACTTGTTACCATAGTATGGATTCTTTTCAGAGAAAAATGATTTTTGTTTGATTAAATAAAACCATGCAATATTGGAGGTTTCTGGGTCAATGAAATTTTCCTCGAACCATTTCTTATACAGAGGAGCAACCGCCGTAAAATTACGTGTCTTATGTATTTCATCGTAAAGTTTCAGACCAATCAACGGGAATTGATTGCATGCCGAAAAAATAGCATTACGCTCGCATTCCACGCCCGGGACGGGATTACTAAGAAACTGCTGGGCGATTAATTCCTGAAGGCTCTTGTTATCATAAACAAACTGTGTGTTGTCGTCCCATTTAAAAACTATCGAGCCCGGCTTGTCCCATTTCATATCACGGTAAAGCGACTCGTAAAGATTTATCATCATTAACAAGTGGCCGGAATACATAATATTGGCATGACCTACTGGATCTTTGGACGGAGTATAAGGCTTATCCATATTTGGTTCGAATTTGGCGATACCTTCGCTTTCTGTTGCCCAGTACTGCCACATTTGTTTCTGAAGCAGTCTCAAAATTAATCTATCGAAGGCAGGCTGTATTACTTCGCTCCACGCGGGGAACTTATGATACTGCTCTGCGGCAAGGAAATAGGAACCATAAGCAACCGTATAACGGTTTGCGCTTAAGCCGGATTCATTTACTTCCTGAAAACTGCTGAAATCCGATAAATCCTGATTGGCAATTTTCATGTTCCAGAGAAGTTGTCCCCATTCTTTAGCATCTGCCGAAGGATATTCGTCAGGATTAACTTTCTGTGCAACCGAAATGTTACTTAAGAGAAGCACAAGAAATGAGAGATAAAATGATATTACTGTTTTCATGATGTTAGTTTAAGTTATCAAATTTTGCTTGTCCTGAATTTATTTCAGGATTATTTATTTTTAGTATTATCTTGGT
>JAPLFI010000244.1 GCA_026390755.1 Ignavibacteriota bacterium | reverse complement strand
TCCACGGCGTTTACATCGTACTTATCCAGGTCAAAATATTTTTTCCCGCCGAAAGTCTTTTCTTTACGCGTGAATCCGCTCACTCCGTTCTTTCCGCGCGTTACAATCACACCCGAAAATGTTCTGCTATTATCATTTCGTTGATTAATCAAAATTTCTTCGATAACCTCATATTCCTTCTTTTTTTCGCGGGAAATAATCGCGATTTCATATTCGTTCATCTGAAGAGTGTCCGGCTGAGTGCACCACGTGCGCCAGTCATCAAGGTGAGTCTGCTCCCGTGTCCCGTCGTCATTCGTTTTCATAACAAGGTTATGAATATCCATGTGCATGAACCCTTTGAAATTGCTCCTGATGTCCTTAAGCGTCTCAAGCGAGATGTCAACACCCGATATCATATTGACAAGCATAGCACCGCCTATGGGCAGAAATTCTTCAATCTTACTGTACTCTATGGCATAAGTCGGAGCAGTTGATTCCTCAAAACGCGCGCTTTTCCCGGAATTGTAAATATTGTAATAAAGATTAACTTTTCTTGTAGGATGCTGAACTTTGTATATTCCGTCAAGACTGATATTCGCATATTTCCCGAGCATTGAAGTAATATTATCATATTCGTCTTCTCCCAGATTCATAACCGGATAAACAGTATTCGCCTTGCCGGCTAAAACCGCGAGTGAAATTACGGAATATAGAACTCCGCCGTAGCTGTGTAGAACTTCATTATTTGCCGTATGTATTAAATCAACGCACGGTTCGCCTATTACTATATAATTCAATTAAGTGTTAAGTGTTAAGTGTTAAGTGTTAAGTGTTAAGTGTTAAGTGTTAAGTGTTAAGTGTTAAGTGTTAAGTGTTAAGAACAAGTTTATAAGAAATATTACCCAAACGCTCTTTTCAGACTCTGCCTCGAATCTTTTTTTCCTTTCAGCCCGCCGAAATTAACTGTAATCGTACCCTGATGTGTAAAGCCAAGGTCTTCGGATTTTGAGAAAGCATAATCAAACCGTATCAGACTGTAGTTAATACCGACACCTGCCGAAAATAAAGTTGGCTCACTGCCGACACCGGCTCTGAGGTCAACATAATCTATGATTGAATATTCAAAACCCGCTCTGACGGATACGGGATATTTTACGTCTTTTTCGGCTTCGAGTATGAGATTCAGTATTTCTACCGGCTGATAAGTAAATCCGGTACGGTAAACCTGCGCAATTTTTTCTTTTGTCCGACCGATTGATGAACTTGTAATATTTTTCCCGAAAAATCCCCATTTCAGGAAAGATGTCAGGTAAGCCATCGCTCCGATATCAAGTCCGAAAGAAGAGGCAGAGTTATAATTCTGAATGTTAAGGTGATAAAAATTAATATTAGCACCGTAAAAAAGACGTCCGCTGTAATTATTGCCATAAGAAAAAAGTATATTCGTTTCCCGGTACAGGTCAAATCCGTATGACTTGATTCCTGCGCCTATAACGCCGAACTTTACAGGTTCAGCATAAGAAAGAGCCGCAGTGGAGAGGTCTGACAAGCCAAACGGCGCGGGGCTGTAAAAAGCGGATATTTCTCTGAACTTCATCTGTCCGAGTCCTGCCGGATTATAAAAAACGGCAAGCGAATTATCGGACAGCGAAGTAAACGCCCCGTTCAGTGAAACCGCTCTTGCACCTACGTCAGTATTTTCAAACTGAGCGTATGCAAAACCGGTTAAAAGAAATAATATTAGAAATGTCAGTTTACCCAAATAAGAGATTTTTAAAGTTCTGTTTTGTATTGATTATTTAAAATAAGAATTCAAAATTAAATTAAAAACTTATTAAAACATCAATAATGACGAGTAAATTTGCCCTGATTCTGATTATTGTAATTATTACGGCTGCCGGAAGAGCAGATTTTGCAGGCGCTCAGGATTTCGACTTCAGCTTAATTGTTAATACTGACGCCCTCCCGCTTGCCTCAAAGGACCTTGTAAAAGATCTTAAACAGCAGGTTGAAGACTATTTCACTAAAAATAAATTTTATGATAATTCGCTTTTTAATGAGAACAATCAGGCCGGGGCGGAAAATTACAAAATTAAAGCCTTTATTCAAATCACTTTTACCGGTACAAACGGATTTGATTTATACAACGCACAAATGCTGGTGGCAAGCCAGAGGATAATTGATAAGCCCAATAAAAAAGCGGCGGGAAAATACACAACTCTTTTCAGGTTTCTTGACGAAAGAATTAGTTTTACTTATAACCGTTCGCTTCCGTTCATTAAAAATGAATTACGGTTCGACTCGTTTTTAAGCCTTCTCGATTATTACGCATATCTGATGCTCGGATTTGACCAGGACTCGTTTTTTCCGAAAGACCATCCGAAAAACAGAAGTATTTATTTCCAGAAGGCGCTTGATATATGCAATAAGCCGATGTCTGACAGAAACGGGTGGACTGAAACAGGCGGCGGCTCGAAACCATCGAGGCTTCAGATTGTACAGGAATTAATGAGTTCTCGCTTCGACGATTTCAGAAACGGATTCTACGAATACCACTGGCTCGGAATTGATTCGCTGGGTTTATCAAAAAGCGCATATATTTACATGTTCAATGCAATAGATAAAATGAGCAAGCTCAAGAAGAAAGAAGTCAAAGCGTCCAATATTGATATATTTTTTGAAGTAAAAAATCTTGAGATAGCCGAATCATTCTTAAACTACGGCGACCGTACGATTTACGATAAATTAATGCTGTTAGATCCCGCGCATCAGAGAATTTATGAGGATTATCAGAAGCGGGCGAAATAATGCGAAAAACCGCATAACTTTTTTCGTATATCTCCGTAAATATTAATACTTTTAAACTATTAATAAAGGAATCTGTATCATGAAAAAACTATTTACCTTATCAGTTCTTGTACTTTTATTTTTTTTCGCTTTAAAATTTGTATCGGCGGATGACCTGAAGACATTAAAAGAAGAAACTTTCAGTTCTTCAAACGGAAAAGAACTCATTGTGACTATGCAGTCCGGTGATGTTAAAATCATATCGGGCGTTAAGCAGGAGGTCTATGTGAAAATACTCGGTAATGATAATGCGAAGGAATATTATGAATATTCGAGCAAAAATGACGGAGGAAATATCAGTATCGAAGTAAGGCTGAAAAAATCAGCAGGAATACTTAACAATGTTGAACTTAAAGCCGAAATCATGCTCCCATCGGAATTCAATGTTAATGTGACAACTTCAGGCGGCGATATTAATCTGTCGGGAATTTCCGGCATCACTAAACTGACAACTGCGGGCGGCGATATAAAATGTGATAATATTAACGGAAAGTCGGATTTGACAACTGCAGGCGGCGATATAAAATGTGATAATATTAAGGGTAATATTGAAGCTAATACTTCGGGCGGGGATATAAAAATCAAATGCAGTGACGGCAGTATAGAAGCGAAAACATCCGGAGGCGATGTAAAAGTTGAATATTCGGGCGTTAACTACGGCATTAAACTGAAGACTATGGGCGGAGATATAAGATTATCCGTTCCTACTGATTTTGCGGCAAATGCTGAACTTGCAACTATGGGAGGCAGTATTAAAACCGACTTCGGACTGGAAGTAAAAGAGAAAAACGGAAAGTCAAAAGCAGAGGGAATACTTAACAGAGGCGGCAAAATTATTGAATGCTCGACTATGGGCGGAGACGTGATACTCAGTAAATTAAAATGATAAAAAATTTCAAGATAAAAAACAGTTCGGGCGATACTCTGAATATTGACCTGAGATATACGGAAAGCAATAAAGGTAAATTGCCGTTACTGGTATTCTGCCACGGATTTAAAGGCTTTAAAGACTGGGGTTGTTTTCCGTATATGCTCGACAGTATTTCCGCAAATAATATTTGTTGCGTTAGTTTCAACTTTTCTTTTAACGGAGTTGATAACGAAAAAGATAATCCGGCCCTTTTCGACAAGCTTGATTTATTCGCAAAGAATACTTTTTCGAGAGAATTAGACGACCTCGGAGATGTAATAGACTGGCTTGAATCGGAACAGAAGAATTATAATTATGACTTTAACAATTTAACACTTGCGGGTCACTCTCGCGGCGGCGGAATCGCCATTCTTAAAACGGCAGAAGACAGCAGGATAAAGAAAATGATTACGCTTGCATCCGTTGCTGAATTCAACCGGTACGGAGAAGAGACGCTTAAAAGATGGAAAGAAGAAGGATTTATAGAAGCTCTGAATACGAGAACAAGACAGAAAATGAGAATGAATTATACGCTTATTGAAGACCTTGAAAAAAACAGAGAAAGACTATCCATAGTAAATGCGATGAAGCGCATCAAAGTACCAGCTCTGATAATACACGGTAAGGAAGATCTGGCAGTTGACTATTCCGACGCAGAGGTGCTATTCGAAGCGGGCAGTAAAAAGTTCTTAAGTGATTCAACGACTTTGAAATTATACGAAAAAACGGGGCATACATTCGGCGCGGTTCATCCTTTCGCCGGCACGACAAAAGCTCTCGAAAATGTGATACGTGATATAGTGAGTTTTATAAAGAAATAAAAATCATATTGTGCCCGGAGCCGGAAAAGCGGCTCTGTGCATTCACTCTACCCAACACCCGACAGCACTTTAAAGGGACACAAGCATGACAATCTTAACTTTTGTTTAATGTTTGTTTACTTCAGCCTGTAAGCGATTGCCTCTTTCGGCTCGGGGATATAGTGACCAACGCCGCCAGCAAGCTTATCGTCGAACGTTACGGGAATATTTCCCTGCGCGGTTCTTTCCTGCCAGTTTATTATTTTTTTGTT
>JAPLFI010000220.1 GCA_026390755.1 Ignavibacteriota bacterium | reverse complement strand
CCATGTCTGTCCGAAAAGAAACTTGCCGAATTTCACGTATGCATGCCGTATCCTGAAAACATTATTGGATGAACCTCCTGCGAAATCACCCTCAAAATAAGCCTTCACTTCCCCTAAAGAATTTGTTTGCAGCCTGCCGTCAATTTTTATTCTCGATTGTTCCGCACCCATAAAAAATCTTCCGTCGGCTTTATTGGAATCACCCACCGGGATTCTGAAAATATCGAACGCTTCATAGTTCTGAAGACCTTTAAAATCATATACTGCAAGCAGTTTAATTCTGCCGCCGATCTTAACGCTGAACGTCGGTTTATTGTTCAGGGAATCAGATGATTGCAAAGACAATACCTGCGCCCTGCCCTCACTGCTGTAAATCAGTAATAAAAGTATAACTAATATGAAGACCTTTTTCTTATACATAAAAGTTTTATTTAACACTTAACACTTAACACTTAACACTTAACACTTAATTCTTGCCTTTCCAGTCCTCAATATATCCGACTGCAATATTACGCAATTGTTTACCGATTTCTTCGTATGCCTCATCGGGTAAATTTGCCAAAGAAACCCTGACAGACCATTCAGGACCTCCGAATCCTCCTCCGTTCAATAAAACAATGGACGTAAGTTCAGCCAGGCGGAACAGCATATCAACAGGCTCAAAATGCTTTACGAGATAATCGGCAAATTCCTTTCCAAATTCCGATTTTGCCCAGTTCAATATATCTAATTCCACATAATACCAGGCTCTGTTCGGGTCAGCCGGCGGCAGGGGAAGATTCATACCTTTCCATAATAAATTCCGGCGTTTTTCAATAACGCTGCGCGTGAGTTTCTTATATTTATTTTGTTTATCTGTCAGAGCGAACAGTGAAAACAGCGCCATCTGTGCCTGTTGAGGAAGTGATAAACCGGCTGTGTGGTTAAGTGCTACCTGCCTGCTGTCTGCAACAAGTCTGTCAATGAATTTTAATTTTTCCGGATGCATTGTAATCGCGGCATACCTTTGATGTAATTTCTTCCTTTGCTTTTCAGGTATTGCCGAGAGCATAGAATCATAAATATTCTTTTCGTGAACCGCAATAACTCCGAGCCTCCAGCCCGTACATCCGAAGTATTTCGAAAATGAATACACACCTATTGTATTATGAGGCAATAAAGACATTAACGAACGGAATCCCTCCACAAACGTGCCGTAAACATCATCGGTAACAATCATTAAGTTCGGATTCATCTTCCTGACGATTTTTTCGATTCGCTTAATCGAACTTTCCCTTATAGCCACAGAAGGCGGATTTGTAGGATTCACTACAAACAATAATTTTATTTCCCTGTCGGTCAATTTATCAATTTCAGAATCCGGGAACTGCCAGGTATGTCCCTGCTCTTTACTTCCCATTTCACTTGCGTGAATCTCGATAACATTAAATTTATACCTGTCTAAATGCGACATTTCGATGTAAGGTGTAAACGTCGGTACCATAAGCGCGATTTTATCGCCGCGGTTAATAAGCCCCTGAATCATCAGAGTGTCGTATATATAACACATTGCGGCAGTTCCGCCCTCAACGGCAAATAAATCATATTTCCCTTCGGGAGCAATGTTGTTGCACATTTCCTGAACGAGGTATTTGTGAACCGTTTTTTCTATATGCGAAAGCATCCTGTCCGGTGTGGGATACTGGTCACCGATTACGGCATCGGTTAACTCATAAACCCATGCATCAGGGTTGAAATTCAGGATTTTAATACCGTAATTTACCGCATCCTGTAAAAATTTTGCGCCGGGAAGAACTTTTTTTTGATTTAAGTTTTTCTTAATAAAAACTTTAAACCTGTTGTAAATGCCCTTCTGCGCAGGCATACCTGCCATACCGTCCTTTGTATTCATCAAAGAACTGTTTGCAAGCCGCGCTTCCCCTACGGCAAAAAGTCCCAGAAGAAAAAATCCTTCGCGGGGCGTAGCTGCTATCCAGTTGGGATTCCCGCGTCCCGCATTCAGCATTTGATATGCGCTTTTCTTTGCATTATCTTTTGCAAGAGATATAAATTTATCTTTCAGTTCAAAAGGACTTAGCTGAGATAATTCCTGTTCCTTTGCTCTGGTAGTTCTTAATTTAACTTTTACCGGATTCATTTTATTGCCTGACATATTTTTAGAATTAAATTGTTTTTAAAAAATAACACTTAACACTTTTTTTGTGATCCTGAACTTGTTTCAGGATCACACTTAACACTTAACACTTAACTATTTCATTAATAACACAATCACTACACCGCATAGTGTCAGTAAAATTTGTCCGACTGCGTAGGTGACGGTATAACCCAATGCAGGAGTATTACTCTCGGCTTTTTCTGTAATGGCGCCGATTGCGGCAGTAGTTGTGCGCGCGCCCGCTACACATCCCAGGTTAATTGCCGGATGAAATTTGAAAAAATATTTTCCGATATATATCGCAATTATCAAAGGTATCGTAGTGGAAATAATACCGGCTAAGAACAAATTCACTCCTAATGATTGCAAGCCCGAAACGAATCCCGGTCCGGCAGTAATACCGATAACGGCAATAAATGCATTTAAACCGAGATTATTCATTAACCAGAGTGACCCGCTTGGTATCCTTCCGAACATCGGTTTCACAGAGCGTAACCAGCCGAATATCAAACCTGCAATCAAAGAGCCCCCGGCAGTTCCCATCGTTAGCGGAACATCGCCAAACTTTAATACGAGCGAACCCAGTAAACCGCCGATAAAAATTCCCAGTGCAAGAAACACTATATCGGTGGTATTAGAAGGTCTGTCCGCATAACCAATTAATTTCACGGCTTTTTCGACCGATGATTCTGACCCTACCAAGGTCACTATATCACCCCTGTCTATTCTTGTTTCGGAAGTCAAAGGAAGTTCAATACCGTTTTTCATGATTTTTCTCAGGAAAATTCCGCGTGAGATAGGAGCATCTGAAAGCTCTTTTAATGTTTTTCCCGCCATTTCCTTTTTCGTAACCACCACATTCATAATCTCAACATGCACATTCAGCAGTTCAGAGTCATTTACTTCGGGACCGACTCTCGGCAGGTCTGATTTAACTAATACTTCACGGTTTGCGCTGAGAGCAATCACATCTCCTTTACGCATAACTGTCGAAAGTTCAGTATTTATAAGTTCATTTCCCCTGCGTAATCTGCCGACGTATCCTCTTTTATGCGTGAGAATTACGAATTCTTTTTCGAAATTTTCTACCGTCATTCCGTCTATGGCATCATTATCAACCCTGTATGCCCGAAGTGCGAGCGGATGATATCCCGGCACTACACCCGGCGCAAGCTCAGCGGTTCCCATCTTCGATTCCAGCTCTTTGGCAGACTTCGGCAAATTAATACCGAGAAGTTTAGGACCCACCGACGCTAAGATGTATGCTGTACCGGCAGTACCGAAAATATATGTAACCGCATAAGCTATCGGTATTGCGTCCGCCATTTTCTTTTGCATAGCGGCATCCAGTCCGAGTTGACTTATCGTATCGCTTGCAACTCCGATTATTGCCGAGCTGGTTTGCGCACCTGCCATCAGCCCGGCCGCCGTGCCGATATCAAAACCAAAAAATTTAGCCGTGAGCCATGTAACAACAAGAGTAAGAACAACAGTAATCGCCGCAAATAATGCCTGCGGTAAGCCCTCTTTCTTTAACCCTTTAAAAAATTGAGGTCCCACGCCGTAACCCACTGCGAAAAGGAATAGCAAAAAGAAAACTGCTTTAACATTAGGAGAGATTTTTATATCAAGCTGACCGATGAGAACACCCATTAAGAGAGTTCCCGTAACCGATCCGAGTTTGAAACTACCGAACTTTATACTGCCAAACCAGAAGCCCACCGCAAGCGCGAGATAAATCGATAATTCCGGATAATGCTGAAGAGAAGTAACAAACCAGTCAATCATAATTTCTCTATTAAAGTATTTTTACAAAAAAAGAATCAGATATCTATTCCTAAAAAAACTCCGTCTTCATTAAAATCAAAAGTTGAAAATTTTTCAAAATGCTATAATAAGATTAAATATATGGTAGTTATGTATAGTATAGTAAAATTCTTTGCCATTTTGCAATCAATTTGAGGACTAACTGATTAACACTTAACGCTTAACACTTAACACTTAACACTTTTTTTGTCATCCTGCCCTGTCCTGAATTTATTTCAGGATTGTTTCAGGATCTAACACTTAACACTTGCAACTATCTTCTGTAGCTGAAGCCGAGATTTATGTTGAAAAAAGATTTGGCATTGCTCGCGTCTCCGTTTATTGCCGTTCCGGAGCTTAATGCGTAATTATATTTTCCGTCCAGTATTATTCCCGAATTCCGGTCAATATTGAATATAAAACCGAGTTCAGGACCCACGGCGAAATGCCAGTTATTATTGTCTATTAAGTTTGCGCCGAGCTGTAATCTTTGTTTGGCATAAACGGTGCCGACGTTTGCCTGTATATAAGGTATTACCGCGCTATTGGGGCTGTTGCTGAAAAAATAAGACGCATTAACGTAAAGCGGTACATAATTAATAAACCTCGCCTGAGGTCCCGTAATTGTTGTGTTGTAATTGTTGTACATAAATTGTGAAGTCCCGTTTGCATCCTCCAGTCCGAAAATATTCCAGCCTGCCGAAATACCCAAACCAATATTATTTTTCACAAAAGTTCTGTATGAAAACGAAAAACCCGCCCAGCCCGGTTTACTCAGGAAATCCGAAGTCTTTCCGATATTATAGGCAGTACTGTATTCAAGTGTAACAAGACTGGTCCCCTGCCTCAACTGGCAAAAGCCCGTATTCAGGAACAAAAGCGATAATATAATTATTGAAAGATATTTATTTAATATATTCATTTTATTATAATTTTGTAGTTTTTAATTATGTTTTAAATAAGGAGACTGG
>JAPLFI010000396.1 GCA_026390755.1 Ignavibacteriota bacterium | reverse complement strand
TTAAATGAAGCGAGTAGTATTACCCCGCTTCACCTAATTAGAATTCAATCCGTTATTTGTTTGTACGGACCAGAGTTCAAGTTTTGCCCGGTACTCATTTAAACATTAACATTTTGATGATATTATTATAAGAGCCGGCTTCTAATCGTGCAAAATAAACACCGCTTGGGAGTTGTGAGCCGTCGAATGCCGCCTCGTAAGTACCGGGTTTAAGAGTTTCATTTACAAGCGTTGCAACTTCCTTTCCAAGCATATCAAAAACCTTTAATGATACAAATTGTACTTTGATAATTGAAAATTGAACATTGGTAGTGGGGTTAAACGGATTCGGATAATTTTGTGACAATGAATACGACGTCGGGATTGTAGTGTTGTTGTTCCCTGTATTCGTCAGTGGATTATTCAAACTTTCGAGCATTACATCACCCCTGCCGTTACCGCCCAAATACTGAGCGTGCAGTAAAACCGGCAATGCTAACATTAGAGCTAAATATATTATTGTTATTTTTTTCATTTTGTTTGTTTGTTTTTAAATTATTTAATCGCATAACACTTAACTCTTAACACTTCCTATTGCGCCGTACGAACTCCGCGGCAGCTAAAAGTCTGGACACGACCATTGCCGGTAACCGCAGCAGCATTGCGGGCGGAAACATACAAGAAAGCTACAGTACTCAACCAATTACCGCCACGGCTTCCTGAACCTAATGCAGTAGTGCCGGGCCATGTAGAGGCATCGGCATCGCCTGAGCCATCTAATGATCCATTGCCATGTGTGCCGATAAATGCTCTGCCTGTAGGATTGCCCACTGTTACAGGTTTTTCATTAATATTACCACTCATTTCCATTATACCATAATACGTGGCGCCTGATGTTACCCTGCCTGTATTACTTCCATTACCCGCAAATATACCTACGCGCACCGGTCCATTAATACTGCCATTATTTGGTGTAGTTACAGAATATGTAATATTTCCAACTGTAGTGCTATAATTAGTCGCTATGTTTTCGTTGTTTGCTCCGCTGTCACTCAGAGTGTATTCACTACTTGCAATGCCGGTAGTACCCCACGCATATTCATTTGGTACGGGTATTTGTGTCCCCCTGCAGGATTTTTCAAATTCCAATTCTGTCATCGGGCGTAAACCGCTCCAATCAAGATACGCCGCTAAATCAGACCAATTTAAAAAGTTGCAGGCAAGATACGGGTTGGCGGTAGTATAACTACCTACAGAACTGCCAGTGATTTCATAGCGGAAATTAGACGCAGGCTTGTCGTACTTACGTGTGGTCGCCTGTGTTTGCGTAAGACTATTCAAAAAATCAACATACCCCTGCTGGCTTATTTCATACTTCATACAATAAAAAGCATTGTAACCTTTGGGAAATGCGGCCGGAATGGGACCGAGCCGGTCGCCACTAGCACCGGCAGGAAATGAGACATATGGGTAATACAGGTTATCAGTTGCAGTTCCCACTGTGATTGCACCTTCGCTTGTAATCTGGTAAGGATTAGTAGTTGTCGGGTATTTGTAAAAAGCTCCGACTTCCGTTCCGCCGCTACCCACATAAAAACTTCCCTGCGGGACATATACATGTTCTATGGCATATACACGAATGTCTATGATTGCATTATCTGCAATGCCGTTGGCGCCGTAATTCCAGCGGAGTTGTACACCGGTTTTTGAAAAAGTTCCTGTGCCGTTGGCATCGCGGTATATAAATGCTCCTAAACCGGGATTAGTAGTTGCGTTAAATACAGAATCAGGTTTGAGCAAGCCGGTTGATATTGTACTTCCTGTTGGATTGATGTGTCCGGTGTTATTCAGAAACGTTTGCCGCCATTCGCCTGTACCTATGCGGTATTTCACAAAGACCCATGCGGCATCCCAGTTATTCGGAGCGGATGAAGTCCGCCATGAGTTTTCCCAACTGATGTCAAATTTAACCATAACGAAGTGATTTGCGGCATTTTGTCCCGTCAGACTGAAGTTGGAGACAGAGATGTTGTTTGCAAAGACGCTGTAGCTTGCAAACATAAACAGACAGAGCAAAAGAACTAACTGAAATAGATTTTTTCTTTTCATAATGATATTTGTTTAAGTTTTTTTCCAGCACCGAAATTCAATGCGGAAAGAGAAATAAATATATTTTCTAATGACTGACTTGAGATGATTTTAGATTTGGATATAGAAATAATGATAGGGGTGACCTTCTTGCCCGGGAATATATGTGTTTCCATATTGCACCTTTTTGATTAACAGTTACGAGTTAATAATTTGACAAGGAATTATCATCCCCCGCTCTGTTAAAAATAGTACGTATTGGGAACATAGCGAATATAATTGAATGAAAAAGTAGAAATATTTGGGACGGCAAGAACTGCGAGGGGAGGTGGGTGGTTGACATTGTGCTATTGACAGGCAACCCCGACGGGGTTGAGAGCGGAGAGAATAAGAACAGTTTTAAGTGATTAAGTGTTAAGTGAATAAAAGAAGAGATGCAATTCTGCAGAATCCGTATCATACATTATAAATTGAATCTCAATTTATTTTCCTTTAAATTATTTTAATTATTTTAATATTGATGAAATCATCATTTTTAATATTGCTCTCTTTATTTTGTATAACTTCGGGTTATTCTCAGAATTATCCTTTCCCTCAGAATTCAATTTATAAATACGGTATTTATCCGTTAAACAGAAATCATACGGATGCAGATTCGGTTTACACAAACTGGAAAGCATCTCACGTAACCGCACAGGGAGCGGGAGGATACAGGAGGGTTTTATGGGATACGTTAAGGGCAACGGTTTCGGCCCTAACGGACTCATGATATGGTTAATTGATTCACTCGGAATACCACTACTTGGTCAGAACGGTTCGGCAACTGATGCGGAAGAAGACGTCGCTTACGCCTTAATTTTAGCCGACAGGCAATGGGGAAGCAGCGGGAGTGTTAACTACCTGCAAGCGGGAATAAATGTTATAAACAAGATTTATCAGTATGAAATTGATACCGTCTTTAATCTTCCGAAATCCGGCGACGAACCGGGTAGTATCTATCGAGTAAACGCATCCTATTTTGCTCCGGCTTATTACCGCGCCTTTAAATACTATTCCGGTAACAGCGGGTGGGACAGTGTTATCACAGGCTGTTATAATTTCTTATTTTTCATTAACAATGATACAACAGGGCTTGTCCCGGACTGGTGCCTGCCGAACGGCACTCCGATGCCTCCCTGCCCTCCCCCGTACAGCTGCAGATATACTTATTACTATGACGCTACCAGGACACCATGGAGAAGCAGTATGGATTATCTCTGGTACGGAAA
>JAPLFI010000224.1 GCA_026390755.1 Ignavibacteriota bacterium | reverse complement strand
CCAAGCATTTTTGCCCCGCTGAGGTTTAGCTCAATGATTTTACCTTCTTTCGAAAGTGTAAAATATCCTGACGGAGCAAAGTCGAATAATTCAGTAAATTTTTCGCTTGAAGTTTCTGCCTGCTTTTTTGCCAGCCTAAGTTCTTCGTTTTCTAATTCCAGCTCTATCTGATGCACTTCAAGCTCATGAACGAGTCTCTGTGTATCTGCTTCTGAAAACTGTGTACCTGCTTTTAATGGCTTTTTTCTTTCAGTTTCCGAAAGTTTTGAAACTGTTTTTGACAATTTCTTTTTCAGCAACTCTTCTGCCTTTTCGCGAAGTCTTGCCGCGGCTTCTGTTTTGTTATCTTTTTTCATATTTTTAAGTATTCTCTTCTGCTTAACACTTAACACTTAACACTTAACACTTAAAACTTAATCACTTAACACTTAATCACTTAGCCTTGCGGTCGGTGATGTCCTGTATCTGCTCAATATACCCTACCACCAGGTTACCATTTATCAGCGGGGCGATAGACCAGTCCAGGGTTCTTTTTCCTGAACAGGTAGTTTTATAAAGCTTCAGTCTTTTTATTTCTTCAAAGTTAAATTCAGACTCAAATCTGACACTTTCATTATTCTTTAGTCTTATTTTTATATCATCGGGTATATTGGGGTCTTCAAACAGTTTGAAACCTGAAATTTCATTAACATTTACTACACCGAACAAATCAATACAAGCATTATTCACATGAACCAAACTGCCTTCAGAATCATAGAACTCAATTGCAATAGGAGATTGGTCAAAAATTGCAATTTGTTTCTGTTCGTTTACCTGCAACGCGTCTTGCGCCTTCTTTGCAACGGTAATATCGCTAAATGTAATAACCAATCCGTCTATATGGTCTTCAATTGTGCGGTAGGGCATAATCCTGACGGTAAACCACCTTCCGTCGTTCGTTCCGATTGTGGTTTCTATAGATGTCAGTGTTTTGATTACCTCACGTGCATGGTTGTCAATTTCGGGATACTGCAAATCGGTTACAAGGTCGGTAAAAGGCCTGCCGATATCCGCGTTACGCAGTTTAAATATTTTGGTAATCGAATCTGTGAACCTGCGTATATTCAAATCCTTATCAAGGAAAAGCGTGGCTATCTCCGTACTGTTAAGCAGGTTTTTCATGTCGTCGTTTGCCCGTACATAATCACTTATCTTGTTCTGCAGTTCGATATTAACCGTCTGAAGCTCTTCGTTCAGGCTCTGCATTTCTTCTTTTGAGGTCGTAAGTTCCTCGTTCGTGGATTGCAGTTCTTCGTTTGTGGATTGCAGTTCTTCGTTTGTGGATTTCAATTCCTCCTGCGATGTTTGCATCTCTTCGCGTGTGCTTTGCAGGTTTTCATAACTTCGCTGAAGGTCAATTTCCATTTCTTTCTGCTGTGCGGTTAAACTCCTTTTCCCTGTTTTCCTGTTCACTGCAGTACGTCCAAGCACTGCAGGCACATCGGTAAAAACCACCATTATCATTCCTCTTATAGAATCGGGGGTTTCCATACGCTGAACTGTAACATCCACAAACTGTGTGCCTCCGTTTATTCCTATTTTTATATTGCGCAATATCACCGCGTCAAAACTTTGCATAGCTTTTCGGAAGGCAGCCGGCAGTTCGTGTCTCATGTTTTCGCGCGCCATCGCATAAATGTTCCAGTTCGCCTTGCCGGCAACAGGCTCAAGGTATTTACCCGTATGTCCCGAGATGTAAATGATGTCGCCCTGGCTGTTTACCAGCACACTTGCCGGAGAAAAGCGCTGAAGCAAAATCTGGTCTGCAAGTGTCTGTATGTTTTCAACCTCTTTCACGCGAATCTTTTTTTCTGTTGACGCCGCTCTCTTTTGGTAAAAAGAGCTTGGAAAATCAATCAGTTCCGGCAACAGAGGTGATACAGTGCGTTTGAAAAGTTTCAGTTTACCGTCGAGCTCTTCAAACCCTTCTTTATGGTTCCCGAGCGTCTCGGCAGTGCCGAGTATCATAATCCCGCCCTGATTAAGGCTGTAATTAAAAAGTGACATGAGTTTTCTCTGAAGTTCGGGCTCCATGTATATCAGCATATTGCGGCATGTAAGGATATCGAGTTTTGTAAACGGCGGGTCTTTAATCACATTCTGAGGCGCAAACACAACCATTTCCCGTATGGCAGTATTCACGCGGTAGCCTTCGGCTTCAGCAGTAAAAAAACGGCTTAAGCGCTCGGGCGATACATCGGCGGTAATGTTTGAGGAGAAAACTCCTTTGCGGGCTATCTCAATCGCATCACGGTCGAGATCGGTGGCAAATATCTGCAGGGTCAGGGTTTTGTGCTTTGTAAATTTTTCCACAGCTTCTTTAAAAACGATTGCCAGTGAATATGCCTCTTCACCTGTTGAGCATCCAGTCACCCAGGCGCGAAGCACATATCCGTTGGGCAATTCGTTTAACAATTCAGGGAGAACACTTTCTTTGAGCTTTTCCCACACCGCAGTGTCGCGGAAAAAACTTGTAACGCCAATCAACAGCTCTTTGAAAAGTATCTCTGTCTCTTTAGGGTTTTCCTGCAAAAAGCGGACGTAGTTGTTTATCTTGTCAATCTGGTGAACGCCCTTGCGCCTTTCTATGCGCCGAAACAGTGTGTTTTTCTTATACAAAGAGAAGTCGTGCCCCGATTGTTCGCGGAGCAGTATTATAATTTTTTCAAGGTTGCTTTTGTTTTTAATATCTATTTCGGGATCAGTTTTAACTGCCGGAATAAACTTCAGGTAAGCTATCAGTTTAGCGGGCAATTCTTCGGCAGGCGCCACGATGTCTGCAATCACTGCTTCTGCGGCACTGCGCGGCATGCTGTCGAATTTTGCGGATTCAGGAGACTGCACCAGTACCACACCGTTTTTCTCTTTAATGGCTTTCAGCCCAAGGCTTCCGTCCGAGCCCATACCCGAAAGTATAATGCCGATGCTCTTTTCCTGCATGTCGTCTGCAAGCGAGCGGAAGAAAAGAGTCCGCGCGATTCAACCGGAACGAATAAATGCAGTGCGCCGTTCAGCAGAGACATGCTCTTATTAGGCGGTATAACATATAAGCAGTTTGGCTTCACTTTAAGGCGGTCGCTTGCCTGAAATACTTTCATGTGTGTAATCCGCTGTAACAGCTCGGGCATAATACCAACGTGGTTTGGGTCGAGGTGCTGAATCACAACAAACGCTATTCCGCTGTCTTTGGGCATATTTCCGAAGAACTGCTCCAATGCTTCAAGTCCGCCTGCCGATGCGCCGATACCCACAATCGGAAAACTGTCTTGTTTATTTTCTTCATCCTTCATCCCTTTTGCCTTCTGCGATTTCACGGTATTTCTGACCGCCGTCTTCGGTTCTGCTGACTTCATAATTTCTCCTTTAAAAAAGTTCTACTAAAGCGTTTACAGAAAATTCGATTGCCTATATCTTAACACTTAATCAATTAACACTTAACACTTAATAATTCCTATCCATTTTTGTATCAACGCCATTAATTCATCTTTCTCGAAGGGTTTTGTTATATAACCGTCACATCCCGAAGACAGCGCTAAGTGCTCTGCGCCTGTTTCTGCGTGAGCTGTTACGGCGATTATCGGAAGATTCTGCCTGAATGATTTTATCTCTTTAGCGGCTTCCAGTCCGTTCATTACAGGCATTTTCAAATCCATCAGCACCAATGAAATTTCCGGGTGTTCGAGGACAAGCTCAACTGCAGTTTTGCCTGTATAAGCGCGTAAAAGATTTACAGAAGTATTCTTCAAAATAGCTTTAATTAACCGGTAAGATATTTCATCATCCTCCGCTATAAGGATTAAATGTTTTGGAACCGCC
>JAPLFI010000047.1 GCA_026390755.1 Ignavibacteriota bacterium | reverse complement strand
CTTGCGAAGTTCAATCATTGCCTCCTGCTCTACCGTCGGCTTGATTATTCCGCTGTCGGGCCTGTCGAGTTCAAGTATAATAAAAGTAATCATGGTTATAACAATTGCAAACGAAAATATGAATATTATTTCCTTTCTTCGAAGAACAGTCAATCCTAATGTGTAAATGTAAACTGCCAGAAATGTAATTATAAATATCATTACAATAATCCATACCGGACTTTTTGACCTAAGGCTTACGTCTCTGGTCTTTGTGGCATCGAACATCACTGTAAGGGAAGGAATCATAAGCCTTGATGCGTTTATCATTGCTGTATCCCGGAACAGGCGCGAGGAAATCTCCCAGAGGTTCTTGCCGGCAATGCCGGACTTATTTCCGGATTCATTTATTTTATCTATTTCATTTTCCGCATAATAAAAACTAATACGCGCCTCTAAATAATCCGAGAAATTTTTTCTTAATTCAGTACGGTACGGTTCGGGATAAAGATCCGATATTATACAGGCAGAACTAATACGGTTTACTTCATCGGTCATTACTTTTTTGTAAGTTATGAATCTTTCCTCCGACATGCCGAAAGTAAAACCTATCAGTAACGACAAAACGGTACCAAGAGCGCTGACTGAACTGCCAAACGGGATGCTGGCACTTGCACTTTCACTGTCTTTCCCCGAAGGGATCCGGGACTTTAAGCCCAGGTAAGCAAAAATTAATATCCCCGCAAAAAAAGCAACGCATATTTGCCAGGGTTCAAAAGCATATACTGAACTATCGTTCATAGTGATATATTATCTGTAAAAGACTTATAAATTGTAAAATAATAATATAAGTTCAAATGCATTTACAAAAGCCTGCAAACCCTACCGACTGTATTTATAAAATAAAATATGGGGGCTGTCCCGGACAGCCCCATTGATTTAATCGTTATTAACGAATTAGCCCGTAATTCTTCAGTCATTATTCATTACATTATTGCATAACCCCGGGGAAAACCACCGGCTGTTATTTCTCTTTTTTCCGACTATCCGATGCGTCCGCCCGATTCAAGTGAGCCGGCTGCTTCAGGAAGTTTAGATGTAGTACGTTTCTTCCATTCTGCTTCAAGCAGTTCGCGGGCAGCTTGTTCAAGGAATTCCGGTGCTGCCCATTCATTTACATCAAAATCATTCTTAATGTAACCGTGGCTTAACATAAAATCCTTACCGATCTTAACAGCGGCGAGATTCAAAGGTGAAAGGTTGGGCACCAGGTCAACATCTCTGATACCTTGGAAGGTGTGCTCGATGTCGCGGTAGAAGGTCTGCTGGTCGAGAATTTCAGCGGCAGCATACTTGTTCTGATTTGCCCAGCGACCGGCTCGAATCATCCCTTTCATAAATGTAACAGCGAGTTCAGGGTGTTCCCTGGCCATGACATCGGTACACGTGATAGCCGCAGGAATGTTAGCCACCTGAAGACGCCAGTCAGGATAGCGGGAGAGGTCCTCGATTGCTGCAAACTTACCCGTCGCCTCGCTTACCTGCTGAAGCGGCTTGGTTTGCATGTACATCGCATCGATGATTCCTTTTTCCAGGGCGGTTTCCAGCGGACGGAAAGCCAGGTCGCGCTTGTGGTCACGAGCCAGCCACAGATCAATCGATTGTTCCATGGTTGCTTTCATCATTTCCGGTAGATTATACCAGTCATCAGCGTAAGGAAACTCAACCAATTCGATATCGTCCATAGTCATGCCGTTCATCCGAAGCATCAACTCGATTCCCTGATGTTCCTGAATGCGCCACCAGTCGTTTTTGATCTGATTCATACTCTTGGAAATGCCGATCTTTTTGCCTTTTAAATCCGCCATCCGGTAGATATCGTCCTTTGCGCGTACCATCATAACGCCGCCTTCGGCCGGCATCTGTGTTACCCCAAGAAGTTTGGTCCGACGTATATCTGCGTGGACTTCAATAGGTGGAAACAAACCACCGAAGCGAATAAGATTTTCCTGATTGTGAATATAGTGGGGATACCAATCGGTTTCAGGGGTCGAACGCATGTAGGCAAACTTCACCCCAATCTTTTTGTACTCTTTCTTGGTCAGGCCCAAACCTTCATCCACGTTACTCGCGGAAACAAGCGGGCAATTGGTATAATAAACTTCTTTCCAGTTTAACGGGATTACATTTAACTTTGTGTTTTCAAAAGTTGTAACAGGGATATCTCCGCTTTTTTTTGCTTTGTCTGACATAATTAGTTCCTTTCTGTTTGTTTGTTTAATTAATAATTCAACTTCAATTGATTTCTTTTAAAATATTATTACTAAAAATTACATGAACTTTCATGTTTGCGAGTAATACTCAGATAACATGATTTAATATTATTTTTATAATTTGTATCCGACACTTAACAACAGTCCGTATTGCCATACATTCCAGACAAAACTATTCTTGTTGTAATCAATGTACATGTTCTTGAGTCCAAATGATGTATTCCAGTGATCATCAAATCTGTAACCGATACCCCATATAAAAACAGATGTAAATTTAGATGATACTCCGAACCCTCCTATATCCCCTTTCAGATAAGTAAACCACTTCTTCTGAAAATCGAAATTTACTCCGGCTCCTATTACGGGATCTACCCATGATTCAGTCTTGCTGTTTGAAGTAGTCAGACCTGCAGTTGAAATTAAGTCAATTGTATTATCCAATGACCAGACCCTTGCTCCCCCGTAAAGATCCAACTGGACTGTTTTATCATCTATAGGAACCCTGTAAGCTAACGAAAAATCACCGACAAATTCATTTATCCATCCGGAGCCGCTTATGTACCTTCCGGCATCTGTAACAGGAATTGTTAAACTCGGGTTTAATTTAATGTAAAATACATCATACAGTAAACTTATGGGTTTATATTTAAACCTTCCCGATACCATTACCATCATTTTCAGGTTGCCTACGGCATCCGTAAATTTACGGTTGAAATCATACTGCTGAGTATTCGGAAGACCGACAAAACCGCCTGTTGCGACCGTCCACAGATACGGATTAACCGAAAACGTGAAATCTTTTTCTTTTACTACTTTACTGCCCGGCGTAGAACTTTTCAGGTCAGTGTATTTATTAAGAAACTGACCCGAATGATTTTCCTGCTTATCCGTCAGGGATAATTTCAAATCATTCTGTTGTGCCGAAGCATTAAGCGTAAAACAACTTATAGAAAAACAAATTGCGATTGCGAAAATAAATAATTTTTTCATTTTTTTTAATTTAATTTTTGAAAAATGTTTATTGTATGTATTGCATGATATTCAAAATATTCTCTTTTTTGTAAAATTTTATTATTAAAAATTCGGGAGGAAAAATACCATCAGTCCCCGTAACTGCCATTTCGCCCCCCCGTCGGGTTTTACTGCGTTATAATAATACCCCGCCTGTAAATTAACAGGCAATTTTCCGAATTTGAGAAGCTTTCCCGCACCAATGCCCAGAGGTACTGTCCATTGGTTGCCGGAACTTGCTTTCCAGTTTGCGGTTATTATAGGGGCACAGTTTAAGTACCAGCCTTTTGGCAGATTTTTCACTATAAAAATCTGTGAATAGAAAAAATTCACGTCGGTCTTTGTTTCGTCACCGGCGTATGACCATGTATTCTGGGCTACCAGACCAAGAGTCCAGCCCTCAGGCTGTGTGAGTATAATGACACTGGGTCCGGCAGACCATTTTTTTGAGGCCAGTGCATCATCCGTAGCGGTCGGAAAACTTAAAACAGGTCCTATACCCCATATAACCGAACCAGAGTTTGCCGGTGAAAAGAACAGGCTTAAATTTATATCGCTCAGACCGGT
>JAPLFI010000150.1 GCA_026390755.1 Ignavibacteriota bacterium | reverse complement strand
CGTCCGCCGTAGAATAAAGAGTATCGTTATCTTTCCATTCTTTATTTCTCTGCCATGTCATAAACACAAAAACAATCAAAACCAGCCCCAGTACTCCGATAAACAATGTTTTATTTTTTTCGGATATGTATTTTATAAATATATAGCAGGCAAATACTGATAAAACGAAAGAAGTCATATACAAAAACCTCTCTGCCATAAAATTCATAGTAGGAATAATATTCAATACCGGTAAAAGTGACACAAGAAAAAACAGTATTGAAAAAGTTATTTCTCCGGACTTACGGAAATAATAAAATGATAACGATAATAAAAGCAAAATAAATATTGCTGAAAAAATGAATCTTGTGTCCGAGAATGATGTTGCATCCGGCATCACGCCGTTATAATGATAAAGGAGATTAATAGGAGCAAATAGCAAACGAAAATATACCGGTATAGTATTTATCATTGTAAAAAATGCCGTTGCCGTATCTTTACCGTCAAAATACATGTATTTCATTCTTTCAGGAACGTCTTTCAGCACGAAGTATCTTATTCCGAGATATAGCAAGGATACTGCCGCGAATAATAAATAAGCGGTTAGATTTTTTCTTAATTCCGAAATTTTCTTCCCTTTGTATATATAATCAAACAGAATAATCATCACGGGCATTGTTATAATCATTTCCTTTGATAACAAACCTATTAAATAGAACACAAGCGATAAAATCAAATATTTATTAATCTTGCCTTCCTCTTTAGAATCATCAACGAATTTCAAATAATATAAAAACGATGCGAAAAAAAATAAGGATACAAGGGAATCCGTCCTTCCGCTAATCCAGCTTACGGCTTCCGTATGGACGGGATGCACGGCAAACAGCAGAGCACCGAGAAACGAAGCCGTTACTCCGTATTTATATTCTCCGAATAATTTCAATAATATTGAGAAAAGAAGTAATGCTGCAATCACATGAATCAAGACATTAGTTATATGAAATCCTTTCGGGTCAAGTTTCCATACCGCATAATCAAGCGCGTATGTCGTCGAAACAACGGGTCTGTAGTATCTGCCAATTACCTTATGAAAGCCTTCGTCAGCACTGAAAAATTTTGGAATATTAGACAGCGATTGTATGCTCTGATTATTCTGAACAACGCTTTCATCATCAAAAACAAACTGATTCTGAAAGGTATTATAATATACAGCGAATGATATTAAGCCGACTATCAGATATAAATATATCTTGTTTATTTTTTCCATTTTCATCCTATAATTTTGTTGCGATTACAATCGTTGTTTTTGCGCTTTCTCTGGTTCCGCCCTGATCATCAACTGCTTCGAGATAGACAATATATATGCCAATCCTCAGTTTTTCACCATTGTCATTTTTTCCGTCAAATATTATCTGCGCTTCATTACCGCTTATCTGATTATTTATAAGGGTCCTTACGAGCCTGCCCTTAACATCGTATATCTTGATCCTTATTGACGCGATATTAGTTTTAAGTTTATACTTAACTATCGTGAACTCTTCATAACCATCTCCATCAGGAGAGAACGGATTCGGTGATACGTTCAAATTTGTGTTTGCATTTTTATTTTGCGTAAATATACTGTTAATCTGTCCCGGGGTCCCGCCAAGCAGACTTGCACACGAGCTCCAATTTTTCGTATCAGTAGAACCCAGATTTGGATTAATTCTTTCGAGGGAATATCCTTTCGTATCAGCGAGATTATTGTTGTGCCAGTCGGGACTGTAATTTAATGAATCTATTACGTTGTTTAGCACGTCAAGAACCCTAACCACGGCGCCTTCGTTACTCAGTGATAATGAAGAATTAAAGATTACTTTACGTGTTGAATCAATACCCCTTAAATAACCAAATCTATTATAGATTGTAGTATCAGCGGACAGTATTACATACATACCTGGTTTTATTATAAGTTTGCAGGTATCGAAAATATTACAATATGATGTTGATACGGATAGCCGCCAGCCCGTAAAATTAAGGTATTTTCCTGAAATATTATACAGCTCAACGTATTCTGCCGAACCGGAAATCGGATCAAACATTATTTCATTAACAACAACATCGTTCCTGAGAGCGCCGGTCAGGTTTACGACGGAATTGACACGCGAAGGAGTAGAATATTCGCAGTCAACTGAAGAAGCCCAGTTGCTTGAATCATTTGAAGGATTCAGAAAAGATTTCCTTTCGAGCGAATTTCTCGGACTCCAACCCCAGTTGGATTTATAACTCACTTCATCAACTATACCGCCTCCGGTGTTAAACAATATCACTTTATCTTTATCGTTGTTAAAAGTCGGCAGTGATGACATATATATAATTTTTGTTGTATCAAGCAACGGATGTACAGAGATTATTGCGTTACTTTTGGCTATTACAATGTAATCATTTGGATTTATTATTTTATCCGACGAAGTTATAATTCCTGGGTTTGACTGTGATGTGCTGTCGGATAGCTTCCAGTTTTTTATATTCACTGCCGTGCCCGAATTATTGTAAATCTCAATCCACTCCGGTTCAGGCGATTGCGGAGCGTACATAATTTCATTAATTATTAGTCCTGTTGTAACCACAGGTCCGCCGATTGTAACTGTCCGGACAAGCTTATTGTTAAGTGTATCTGCATCGGGAGCGTAAACCACAAGCCCGATATATTGCTTTCTCCCGCTGTCAATATTCGGAATGTTAAAATTATATATAACTGAATCGTTAACATTCAAAACGCTTGTATATGTCCGGCTGTTGATTAGATTTCCGTATAACGGAATACTGTCAAAACTATTATCCCTGTATAAATTAATATCATAATTTGAAGCCGGATTTAAACCTATATTTTTTACTATAATTTGAAATTTCAGTGTATCACCTGACTGAGGCGCAGCAGGGGTGATTGTGAATGTTTTAAGTATTAAATCATTTTGTTTTGGCGTTAGTGAATTAACTCTGCCGGGAGTTGCTTTTAAAAAGTCAATGCTTGAACCCCAGTTTGTCCGGCTGTTCGTAGGACCGCCGGGATTTATTCTTTCTAATGAAACTCCCCCTGTGCCTCCCCACGTATTAGAGTATGTCAGAGAATCCGATATTTGGAAAGCTGAATTATAAAGAACAACATTTTCATTCCCGGTATTGTTGAGTGCATTCCATCCTACTGACTGCAAAACTATTCCGGTTACTCCGGGAAATGCCGAACGGAAGTTTGCAGAATCTTCGCATATAACAGCATAAGAATTTGCATTAAGTAAAACGTTCTGCGTTGTAATAGTCCTTACGGGATTGCTCTGCGCCGCATCCCGCCACTTCCAGTTTTGTATATTTACAGGAGAACTGCCTGCATTATATATCTCAAACCATTCCTTATTCGGAGCAGTCGGCGCAAACATAACCTCATTTATCACAACCTGAGCTTTAATTTGTACAGATAGAACAAGTATTATCAGGAGAAAATATTTTTTCAAGTAAAATTTTAATGTTTATCAATTTAATATTTATTGATATATTTAACAATTTAATTACTCTTGGGGGAAATCTGATATGAAATACACACGAATGTTCTTACTACTGCTCCTTATTTTTTGTTTTTCCGGCAAGCTATATCCGCAAAAATTCGCTCTCTCTAAGGCGTTTACACCTGTTCTTAACACAAGCGATTTCAGGAGCGTGTTCGGAGGTGCTGACGGAAAGTCCGTAAAACTCGATAAACGAGGTTTAATCGGTGAAATGGAATTTATTGCTTTTCCCGGTACAGTTTTCGAAATACTTGAGAATATATCAAATATTGACTACAGCATTTACAAAGTTAAGTCCGATGATTATCAGTACAACGGGAATTTTTATATAGACGGCAGATTTGTCGAGATTTATGAAATGCGTCCCCTGGAAAGGAAAGTTCAACCGCTTTCAATGAAGGAAATTACAGACAATCTTTTGGCTCTGTTGAATTATCCTTATATGTGGGGAGGAAATTATGCATACGGTATTTATGAAATGCTTGATTATTACAAACCTTCAGATGAAATTGAGACGGATACTAAAAATCTCTGGATATTAAAAGGCGTTGACTGCTCCGGATTAATCTATCAGGCATCAGGAGGCGCTACACCGCGCAATACAAGCTCTCTTAAAGATTTTGGGGAGTTTGTTCCCATAGCTGGAAAATCTGCCGAAGAAATTGCCGCTACGGTCGAACCTCTTGACCTGATAGTAATCAAGGGGCATGTAGTGATAGCTTTAGATAATAAAAATAGTATTGAAAGCTCACCCGGCACAGGTGTTCATAAAACAGATTTAATTAATAGGCTCAACGGTATAATGAAAACAAAAAAACCTGTAAACGACTGGAATGATACAAAAGGTGAGCGGTTTGTAATAAGGCGCTGGATAAAATAAACAAAGCGCCGCACCTGATTATCTTGGAGCGCGGCACTTTTCTAAAGTTAATAATTTTTTTATTTCCGGCTGCCCATAATTCTAAGCAAAAAAAGGAATAAATTGATAAAATCGAGATAAAGCGTAAGCGCTCCGAATACAGCAGCTTTTTTTCCTTCTTCGCTTCCGGCATCTGTCATCTCGCTCATTTGCTTGATTTTCTGCGTATCATACGCAGTCAAGCCTACAAATAATAATACACCGGCATAACTTATAATCCAGTAAAGAGTAGTGCTGTTCATAAAAATGTTCACAACTGATGCAATAATAATCCCTATCAAACCCATAAACAAAAATGTCCCGAATTTTGAAAGATCCATTTTAGTTATATATCCCAGCACACTGACCGAAGCGAACATTGCCGCGCAGACGAGAAATGTAGAAGCAATTGAGCCCTCCGTGTAAACAAGAAAAAGTGTTGAGAATGTCACTCCCGTAAGAGCTGAATAGAGAAAGAAACCTCCGATAGCGAGCGCAGACGGAATTTTATTTATGGCGGCGGACATCCCGATAACTATACCGAGTTGTAAAATGACAATTATCCACAACAAAAATGGCATTTGTATAATCAGATCCATCATAACACGGGAGCGTGCCAGCCCGAAAGCAATCAACGCAGTCAAACCGAGCCCCAGCGCCATCCAGTTATAAACATTCAGAAGGAATTTTCTTGTGTCTGCGATTGCAACAGATGCTCCAACCGGATTGTAATACTTTGTATTGCTTTGATTTTGTATTTCCATGTTATTAATTATAATTATTTTTTGTTATTTTGCCCCGTAGTTAGGAGCTTCTTTCGTGATTTTAACATCGTGCGGATGAGATTCCCTCAATCCGGAATTAGTTATTCTTACAAACTTTGTTTTCGTTTTCATTTCATTTATATCTTTAGAGCCGCAGTATCCCATCGAAGCCCTTAGTCCGCCGATTATCTGATATATTGTGTCTTTAAGCGGTCCTTTGTAAGCAACGATTCCCTCAATTCCTTCCGGCACAAGCTTTTTTATATCATCTTCCGTATCCTGAAAATACCTGTCCTTACTTCCCTCCTTCATTGCTTCGATTGAGCCCATCCCCCTGTAAACCTTGTAACTGCGCCCTTCATACAGTACTTTTTCGCCGGGTGTTTCATCCGCACCCGCAAGCATACCTCCAACCATTACCGAATCAGCGCCTGCCGCAATAGCTTTCGGAACATCTCCTGTTTGTTTTATACCCCCGTCGGCTATTACCGGAATTTTAAATTTAGCAGCCGCCCGCGCGCACTCAAGTATGGCAGTCAGCTGAGGAACTCCTACTCCGGCTATAACGCGGGTAGTACATATCGAACCGGCTCCTATTCCGACTTTTATTCCGTCTGCACCGGCTTTTATCAAGTCAATGGTCGCCTCCGCAGTGGCAACATTTCCGGCAATAAGCTCAACATCCACTGTGCTTTTTATCTTTTTTACCATGTCAAGTACACCCTGCGAATGCCCGTGAGCTGTATCAACCACAAGGACATCAACACCGGCTTTAATCAGTTCTTTCACGCGATTAAGTGTATCTGTGGTAATTCCGACCGCTGCTCCGACCCTTAGTCTTCCGAATTCATCTTTGCAGGCATTCGGAAAACTTTTCCTTTTTTGAATATCCTTAAAAGTAATCAGACCTTTAAGAAATCCCTTTTTATCAACCACCGGAAGTTTTTCAATCCTGTATTTCTGAAGTATTATTTCAGCCTGCTGAAGGTCAGTGCCTGTTGGCGCTGTGATTAAATTTTCTTTCGTCATAACGTCTGATATCGGAGTATTTTCATCGGGATTAAATCTCAGATCACGGTTAGTTAAAATTCCAATTAGTTTTCCGTTATCATCTAAAATCGGAATACCTGATATTTTGAATTTCTCCATAACTTCGTTAGCATCACGAATCAGTTTATCGGCAGTCAGCGTGACGGGTTTCATAATCATCCCGCTTTCGCTTCTTTTCACTTTATCAACTTCCGCTGACTGACGCTCAGCGGTCATATTTTTGTGAATAATTCCTATTCCGCCTTCTCTTGCTATTGCAATCGCGCATTCTGATTCCGTAACAGTGTCCATTGCCGCAGAAAGCAGAGGAATGTTTAAAATTATCTTTGAAGTCAGTTTTGTTTGAAGGTTAACTTCCCTTGGAAGTATTTTTGACCTTGCCGGAATAAGCAATACATCATCAAAAGTAATGGCAGTTGCAATAACTTTTTTGTCTTTCATAAATTCATCAGGATTTTATTATAGCTTATTATTTAATAATTTCAACTTCTCCGCTTACCACAACAGTTCCATCCTTTTTCAGACAGCTTACACGGTAATTACCGGGTCTTTCAAATTTTACATTATCAAAGAAAATATAGTCCATGTCCATATCAACCGTAAACGGTGAAGTTTCCACAACGGCTCCCGTGCTTTTATCCGTAATGTTAATATCAACTTCTTTTACGCCGATTTTCTTGCCCGTAGGCCTGAGATCAATCATTACGGTCAGCGTACCGGTTGTGAATTTCTTAGCTTCATTAATTTCACCTTTGACCGGATCGTACCTCTCGCAAAAATAAAGTTTATTCTCTTTATTTATAAGATTTTTAATCTGTCCACAGCCAAAAATAATTCCTGAAAGAATTAAAACCGCCGTAATAAAACGGAAATTGCTTGTAATTGTTTTCATAAAAAATAAATTTAATTAAATACAAATTAAAATATTATTTAAACTGCTCTAAACCTTCGACTTTACCCCAAAGACCCCTCTGATTTTCACGGGCTTCACGCTGATATTTCCTTAATTCGTCGAGTTTTGAAATTGGATATTTTTCATAAACCTGAGCGTAGCCGTCGCGGATAATCTTACCGTTCACGAATGTTCCGTCTTCCAGATAAATATAACGTAATAACCTCCCGTAACGGTCTTTGTCATCGTAGTTTGGTTCTTTTTCAAGGCGTACTTTTTTGCCTTCAACAAACCCTTTGACGTAATCACTCGCAAGCATACCGAGTTTTTTAATCGTTTTCTTATCCTGTCCGGACATCTCGGCGTCCTTATTAAGTTTTTTGGATTCATATTTCTCCGGTGTGTCAATCCCGAGAAGCCTTACTTTCTCACCCGTCGAAAGCACAAATGTGTCGCCGTCAACAACTCTCTCGACAAATAAATCCACACCTTTATTAAAAACAGTAGTTGTATCTTCCGGTTTACGAAATTGCTGAATAATAACAAATATTATTATAAGCAGTATAAAACCTGCCGAAAGTCCGACTGAAATAATTCTTCTGCTTAGCTTAAACATTTTAATATTATTCTAATATATCAATAATTAACTCTTTCTTCGGCGGAGCTTCGGGCTCAATCTTAACAGCATCATTTATTCGTATTTTCCCTGCTTCGTTTTTAGCAATATCATCAGACCAAATTTCACATATTAAATCGTCTTTCAGTACTTTATCACCGTATTTCTTTTTTAAAACTATTCCTGATAAAAAATTTATTTTATCGTCAGCTTTTTTTCTGCCGCAACCGAGATCAATAGCTGCCATCCCAAAACCGTGTGCTTCCATTTTAGTAATAAATCCGCCGGATAACGCCCTGAATTCGCTTTTAAATTCGGGACGTTTTAACTTCTTATATGCATTCAGATATTCCACATACCCGCCCTGTTCCTTCACAAGTTCAAGAAATTTCCCGAATGCTTTTCCGCTGTCAATAATTTCCTGTGCTATCTTTTCACCTTCCGAAATGTCTTTTACTTTTCCGCCGAGGTAAATCATAGCACCGGCGAGAACATTATTAACTTTTGACAGGTCGTCCACTTTAACTCCGTTAAGTAATTCGAGACACTCTTCAACTTCAAGCCAATTGCCAATATTATTCCCGAGCGGCTGGCTCATATCGGTCAGGACTGCAATTGCTTTTTTTCCGAATTTCCGCGATACTGAAACAAGTTTTTTCGCCAGTATTTTCGACTCCTCTTCATCCGGCAGGTTAGCACCGCTTCCTATCTTAACATCAAACACGATAGCATCAGCGCCTTCGGCAATTTTCTTGCTCATTATACTGGCAGTAATCAGTGAAATATTATTTACCGTCGCCGTTACGTCCCTTAGAGCGTATATGCGTTTGTCCGCCGGTGCAAGCTCGGCTGTCTGCCCTATCATTACCACTCCAAGCTTTGCAAGTACGCGCTTGTAATCTTCGATGCTAAGATTCACATTAAAACCAGGAATAGATTCAAGCTTATCAAGAGTCCCGCCTGTATGGCCGAGCCCCCTGCCTGAAATCATAGGTACGTAAATACCGCACGCGGCGGCAAGCGGCGCGAGAATCAACGATGTCTTATCGCCGACACCTCCGGTTGAATGCTTATCAACCTTAATTCCATTAATAAACGAAAGGTCAACCACTTTTCCGCTCTTTATCATAGTTTCAGTTAGCGCAAATGTTTCATCATCATTCATGCCTCTGAAAAACACAGCCATGAGAAAAGCTGACATCTGGTAATCGGTAATTTCTCCTTCGAGATAGTTATCAATAAAAAACTTAATCTGCTCCGAAGATAATTTACCTCCGTCGCGCTTGGCGCGAATAATTTCAACCGGGTTCATACCTACAAGTTAAAAAAATATGTTGTTTTAATAAAGTCCAAGTAGAATGTATTTGACTTGAATTACAGGATTTCAAATTTTAGTATTGCATTGAATCGATTCTTATGAATTACTTTAAAAACATTCCGGCTTTCAAAACCGCGTTAATTTTTGCCGCCGGTATTTATATAGGCTGTCTGGCTCAAATAAATCAGATTATATCCGCGGCTTTTGTCATCTTTGTTCTGATATTATTATTTTTATTATTACGAAAACTGCCTGAAGATAACTCAATCTTAAATATTGCAGTTTTTTTCTTAATTTTTTCATGCGGATTTCTTAAATCTCAAATTGATTTCCGAATACTGGATAGCACATCGGCGGCGTATTACGACAGCGCAGTGCAGGGAAACAATGTTATACTTAGGGGTGTAATCAGTGAACCGCCACAACTGATTAATGGAACCGGCAGGTTTTTAGTTAACTCGGAAATATTAATCTCCGGCTCGGATACATCAGATTTTTCATGTAATATACTCGTTCATATAAGACAGAATAAGAAAGAAACAGGAAGTGATTCTTTACCCATACTCAAAGCCGGAGACAGGATTATTGCTTACGGTAACCTCCGGAATGCGCCTGACGAAAGAAATCCCGGAGAGTTTAATTACAGAAAATATCTTGAACTTCAGGACGTTTATAAGGTTTTCTATATTTCATTTAAGGACGATATTTCAGTAGAATCATCAGGGAATCTAGGCTTTTTCTTTGGGAGTATAATATATCCGGCGCGGGAATTCGCTGTTAATAACATTAATCAATACACGGGTAATGGCGATGAAGCCGCTTTTCTTAACGGATTGGTCACGGGAAACCGAAGCGGAATAACAAAAGAAATGAAGCAAATTTTCGTAAATGCGGGAGTTATGCATCTTATCGCCGTCTCGGGTCTGAACGTAGCATACATAATTATTACTGTTACTTTACTGCTATCTCTTTTCAGGATTCCGAAAATACCGCGTATTATAATTACAGTAATATTTCTTTTGTTTTATTGTTTCTTTGCGGGCAGCACCGCGTCAATAGTACGCGCTGTCATCATGGGTTCCCTCGTTCTTACAGCATTTATAATTCAGAGGAAAACGATGCTGTATAATATCATCGGCGTTTCGGTTATTATTATATTGCTTATTGATTCACGGCAATTATTCGATCCGGGTTTTATTCTGTCATATACCGCTGTATTATCAATGGTGTTTTTCTTTAATATTTTTGACAATATGTTTCTTGCAAAGCTCGACCACTGGCGCACAGGCTGGCGGAGGTACCTTTACGCATTATTTGTTCTTTTTCTTACAACTCTTGCGGCTCAAATTGGAGTACTTCCGATTACTGCAATGTATTTCAATAAAATTTCATTTATTTCCCTGCTCGCTAATATACTTGCTGTTCCATTATCAAATTTATCACTCGCCATAGGATTCTTTCAGGTTATAACGGGTATTTTCTCTGATTATTTAAGCTCTCTCTCCGGCTCGGCAAATTTTATATTCCTGAAATTCCAGTTGTGGTTCATAAGCTGGTGCGCGTCGCTTGATTTTGCTTATATTGAATTCTATGATTTCGGATTAATTTCAACTATTTCTTACTATATCGTACTGATAACGATAATCACTGCCAAAACAAATAATGTTTTCGCCCGAATCGTAATCTCTTGTTTAGTAATTGCCGCTGCACTGATATTTACTTATAAAATTCCGGGCGGATTGGAAATCAATTATCTTTTCGCCGGTAATTCCGACTGCACGGTAATTAATACTCCCGATAATAGTACCGTCCTGGTTGACTGCGGAATTGAAACACCTTTTGCGGGTACAACCTCAAGATATGTTGTACCTTACCTAAAATCTCGCAGGATAAAAGAAATAGATGCACTAGTTCTTTCGAACCCACTCGGTAAATCATCGGGTAACGTAAATATAATTTTAAATAATTTCATTGTTAAGAGAATCATAACCTGTCCGGAGAATTCAGATAAACTTAATAACTCCCTTAATCGCCTGGATGCGGCAAGGATTCCTGAAGTATCAATCTTAACAGCAGGAGATATCGTTGAAGGATTCGGAGGCATTAAGTTTTATATAATTTCCCGTTATGACCGTGACAAAAACGGTTCCCTTGTATTCAAACTCAAATTCAGGGAATGTGATTTCTTATTTTCCGGCAAAGCGGATAAGCAAAAAGAAGAATTAATTATTCATGAATACAAGGATTTTCTGAAATGCCAGATTCTGAAAGCAGGAGACCAAGGAGACGAAAGCTCTGCATCAATACCTTTTCTCGTTAAATCATCCCCTGAATCAGCCGTTATTTCAGTATCGGAAACAGATTATCTGCCTTCTGATATACTTTTAGAAAGGATTAATAACGCCGGAATTAAATTATTCAGAACTGATATTAATGGAGCCTTTATTTTAGAAAGCAGCGGTAAGAAAAATGAAATTCTTGATTGGAAATAAATATTCCTATATTATCATTCAATTACAATATGTATCTTTACAGGTTGATGTTTTACCTGTTTAACGAATAATTTTTAAATTATATTTTTCTAAATATTTAATTATCTTTTCAATAATATTAAATAACAATTTTAAAGGAGACAGTGATGCGTAACAATTTATCCGCTTGGGAAGTTAACGAAAACCATTTCCCTTCTTTCGGCAGTATAAAAGATAAATTCAAATTTTTTGTACGTTATGCTATACTTGCTCCGTCAGGACACAATACACAACCGTGGCTATTTGAAGTAAGCGATGAGACACTTAATCTGTATGCTGACAGGACAAGGGCATTACCAGTGATTGACCCTGATGACAGGGAGCTTATTATCAGCTGTGGTGCAGCGCTTTCAAATCTACTTATAGCTATGAAATATTTCGGGTTTGAGCCGGAAGTTAAATTTTTCCCTTCTGATGGTGATAATGACCTTCTCGCTTCGATAACCGTGAAATCAAGAGATTACGAACCGAGTGACATTGACAGAATAATTTTCAATGCTATTAAAAAACGCAGGACAAACAGACTTCCGTTCGCAGAAGAAAAAATTGACGGTTTAACTCAGCAAAAGCTGAAAACAACCGTCAGTGAAGAAAAAGCAATCAAATTTACGATTATTGAAAGTGAAGAACAGCGTGAGGCAATAATAAAGCTCATAGAGCAGGGCGATAAAATCCAGTCTCAGAATAAAAGCTTTTGCCGCGAACTCGCGCAATGGGTACATCCCAACAGAACAAGCAGTAAAGACGGAATTCCGGGTTATGCGTTCGGTATGGGAGATTTGATATCTTACGGAAGCCCGTTTTTTATCGGTAACCTGAACTGGGGTGATATTCAGGCGGGACGCGACCGAAACCTTGTCAAAGGTTCTCCGGTACTTGCAGTACTCGAAAGTAAAACTAATAAACCTGTTGACTGGATACGAACAGGAATGGCGCTTTCAAAACTCCTGCTCCGCTCCAGTGTTGAAGGTATAGCAGCTTCATATCTGAATCAACCAATCGAAGAGCAAGGTCTTGATGATAAACTCAGAGATATTTTAAAAACTTCAGATGTACCTCAGCTTATTATGCGCCTGGGCTATGGAAAAGAAGTGAAACCGACTCCCCGGCGAGATGTGGATGATGTAGTAAAACTGAAGTAATGCAGGTTATACCCGGCAATTTCAAGTCAGGAGTGTATGTTACGATTCAGTTTGTCTGTATAATTTATTTAGGGTTAACAGGAAGAATATTCAGCCCTGACTGTTTGTAATTAAAATTTAAACAGTATGCCAAATTCAGCCGCATGAAGAATTCACAGGCTACAGAGTCATACTGAAAATATTTATACTGATATTTCATTTATAAGTCTTTTCATGTCTGAAGGAAGTTCGGATTCGAAGCGGAGTTTTTCTTTGGTACGGGGATGAATAAAACCCAGCACCTTCGCATGCAGTGCCTGACGGGACATTATTTCCAAAAGATTATTAATCTGCGCTTTGATGTTATTTGTCACATTAACCGAATGCGGTACACGACCTCCGTACATTTCATCTCCGAATACAGGATGCCCCTTAGAAGCAAGGTGAACACGTATCTGATGTGTTCTTCCGGTTTTTAAATTGAGTTTTATCAATGAAAGATATTCAAACTCAGTCATCACTTCGTAATTTGTTATAGCAAGCTTGCCCTCTTCTTCTTCAGAGACTATCGCTACTTTTTTCCTGTCTTTTTTATCGCGAGCAAGCCGGCTTTCAATAATTCCCTTTTTTTGTTTTAACTTTCCCCAGATGACTGAATAATACTCACGCTCAATATCGTGCACCATAAACAGGTCTGAAAGCTTACTATGTGTCGTTTCATCTTTTGCAACAACAAGCAGACCTGACGTATCCTTATCAAGTCTGTGGACAATTCCGGCTCTCTCAAATCCATTCAGATTTGAGAGAGAGCCCTCGCTTTTAATAGCGTAATAAAGTATTGCGTTTACAAGGGTACCGGAATAATGCTTATAAGCAGGATGCGTAACCATTCCCGCAGGTTTATTGACTATCAGAAGAAATTCGTCTTCGAATATTATCTCGAGAGGAATATCTTCCGGCAGAATTTCCTGTTTCTCGGGTACCGGCAGATCAACTTCAATTTCATCGAACGGCTTAAGCATATAATTTGATTTCACGCAGTTTCCGTTGACCATAACATTACCCCTGTCAATGGCTTTTTTAACCTTTGTGCGAGTGGCGTTTTCTATAAATGAGGTAATATACTTGTCAATACGCGTTTTTTCCTTTATGTTCGGTACCTGAAACCTGTAATTTTTCTCCATTGTTGGAATTATATTAAGAAATTGTAAACTGTCCCGGCTTATGCACTATTCTCTCAGCCTTACTGAAACTTTTAAAAACGATATACGTCTAACTAAGTGAAGACAATAAATATTATTAAAAACAAATTAAAATAAAAAGGGAACTATAAAAATGAAAAACATAAAAATTTTATTCGTAATCATACTGACGGCGGTTTTCTTCCTGCCGCTCATTTCGGCAAAAGCTGACGGTATTGAATTAAAATCGAACAATGTTTCGGATCTCAATACACAAATTTTCTTTGAGATAAAAAATGTTTTGAGCACACCGCTTTATCTCAATTTCACGGACAAAAATATTAAAGGAGAAACTACCGTGATATTATTGGTTGACAAGAACGGAAAAATTGTAATTTCCGGTATAAAAGGAGAGAACGACTTGCTGAACAATCAGGTACAACACAAAATCGAGTCACGGAATATGTGGACGGATACAAAATTTTCAGGTAATACTTTCACAATTGTAGTAAACGCAGGCTGAAAAAGGTTTTGCAGTTATAGTCAAAGGCTTTACATAATCTTCAGAAATTTAAACGTTGCAGGAACAACCTGCAGCGTTTTTTATTTTACAACTATCATATTATAATGGTAGTTAACATCCATTCTTAAAAATTAACTTGAATTTATGTTCGCAATACCATAAATTTCCGTTAAATTAAAAAAAATTGATATGGAAAAAACTTTTTCATTTATTCAGTTCGCAAGTAAGAAGTTTTTTTATTATTTCATTTCATTATCATTAATCCTTGTAAGTGTTTTCGTTTCAGGATGTACCGGTTCGGATGCGGAAGATCCGGCGCTGAAAAGAGCTCAGGATTCTAATCAATAAAGCGTTAACGGAATATAAGGGCGCTTTATCAGATAACTACAAAGAAAAACCGGACGCAAAAGATTTATTCGAAGATGCCCTGAAAGAGCTTAAGAAAGTTGACACAAAGGTTCTTGATGATACCAGTAATATACAATGGAAAAAAGACTATTCAGACCTTGCGGTAAGCATAACCCAGGATTATCTTTATACTCAAGCGGATATTCCGTCGAATAGCCTCGTCTTTAAATTTGCCAAGAAATATAATATAAAGTATGAGTCGATACATTTCAACTCGGAATCATCAGATACGGAACCCTTGCCGGACGGCAGCGACGTGCCACTTGTAAGAAACAATGCCGTGGATGAATATATTGAATTCTTTTCAAAGACCGACCGGGGGAAAATTTTTGTTGATAAAACCTTATACCGCTCCGGAAAATTTTTTCCTCTGATGAGAAAAATCCTTAAATATCATAAAGCTCCTGAAGAAATGATATATTTATCAATTCAGGAATCAGGATTAAACCCGACGATAGTATCAAGAGCTGGGGCTGTCGGATTATGGCAGTTCATGCCGGCAACCGGGTCGGCTTACGGCTTGACCTCTGACAGTTACCGTGATGACAGGCGTGATATAGAAAAATCAACCGATGCGGCGGCAAGACATTTAAAGGATTTGTACCGTTCTTTTGACGACTGGTATCTCGCCTGGGCGGCATATAATGCCGGACCCGGGAGGGTTAACAGCGCAATTAACAAAAGCGGCTCAAAAGATTTCTGGACATTAAGAGGATATTTGCCGGGCGAAACAAAAAATTACGTGCCTTCGATTCTCGCATTGTCATTCATTTTTCGTAACCCCGGTACTTACGGTTTCAAAGATGTTGAATATGGTAAACCTGTTTCTTTTGACCGCGTAAATCTCAAAGGAGAACTGCCGCTTCAGAAAGTAGCTGAGTTTTCAGAATCTGATATCGAAACAATTCGCGAATTAAATTCCGAACTTACTGCGGATGTTGTACCTCTTTACGATGTCGCATATCAACTTCGCATACCGCTCGGTTCTTATAATGTGTTTTCGTCTAATTATAAAAAATCATCAGAATATAAGTCAAGCGGGAACGAGCCGGAGTTTGCCGGTAATGATAAATCAGGATACTATTCAACAGAGGTCTCAACCACAACATATACTATTGACGGTTACGATCCGGGAAATCCGCGCGCAGTGGGTACCTCCATAGGGAAAGAGAGGATTGCATATTTCTACCGCGGAACTGATGATCTTGACCGTATTGCCGATTCATTTTATGTCCGGGCAACCGACATCAGAATCTGGAACAACATCGCGGCGGGAAGGAATCCAAAGCCAAACTCTGAACTTTCGATTTACCTTACTGATAAACAGTTTAAGAAATTCTACGGAATAAAAGAGGACGAGAAAAAAGATGATACAAATAAAAATGACGGAAGTAATAACGATTCTGAAATAAAATCTGATAACGGCAATAAAGACAAGAACGTAAATGTAACAACTAAAAATGAGAAGAAAAAGCCCGCTGGAAAAACACAGGTTCATACAGTTGAATCGGGAGATAATTTAAGCGGAATTGCTGATATTTACGGTGTTTCAGTCAGTGAACTGAAGGAATGGAACAATCTCGAGTCTGATAAAATTGTTGTCGGACAAAAACTTAATATTTATTCGGACAAGAAAACAGGTGACAAAATTTCAAAGGGAAAGACAACACACATAGTTACGGAAGGCGAAAACCTTTCACTTATAGCTGATATGTACGGTGTCTCCGTTAACAACTTGCGGGAATGGAATGATATTGACGGAGATGTAATTAAACAAGGACAAAAACTGAACATTGTAAAACCCAAGAAAACGACAGATAAATCTTCAGATAAAACAACAAACAAGAAAACCTCAACTCACAAAGTTAAAGAAGGTGAAAATCTTACACTCATTGCCGATAAATACGATGTGACAATTGAAGATTTAAGAGAATGGAACGAACTGAAAAAGGATGTAATAGTTCCAGGGCAGACTCTCGTTGTTTCAGAACCAAAAAAGACTAAAGAAAAAACAACATCTAAAGGAAAAACATATAAGGTAAAAAAGGGCGATACTTTGCAGTCAATCGCGGATGAATTTAACGTAACCATTAAAGATGTAAAAAAATGGAATGGACTTAGTGAGGAAACGATTTATACAGGTCAGTTGCTGAAAATGTCCGGAGATTCTTCAAATAACATGGATAAAACTTCTGACAAAACCAGAAAAAAGAAAAACGGCTGATTTTATAATAAAATAGTAATACCTAAAATATTACGTTGAAAGAAAATAAAATTTATAATAAATTGAAGAATACTAAGAAAGTGCTGGCATAGCTCAGTTGGTAGAGCAGCTGATTTGTAATCAGCAGGTCGGGGGTTCAAGTCCCTCTGCCAGCTCAATAATAGATTAAATTCGCACTTTTTTGAGAATTTCAGAGAATGCGAATTTTTCTTTGCCTTAATCATCGTATATAACCTATAGTTTTTACAAGTAGGTAAAGTAAGAGTATATAAAAAGGTATATAATTTTTAAAACGTTAAAAACAATTATTATGGCATTTTTATCAAAAAGATACGGCAAGTATTATATCGTGTGGGACGATGGTGCCGGGAAGAGGCATTTCCGTTCGACTAAGACGAAAATAAAGGCAGATGCCGCGGCACTGCTCAGGAGATTCTATAACGAGGGCTACGAGTACCAGGAAAGAAAGAGAATTTATTTAGAGGATTATATCGCGCTTTTTATAAAGATAAATGAGCAGATACTCGAATTTGATACGATGCGGGCGTATAAAAGTATTTTGAAAAGCTTCCTGCAGTTTGTTGATAATAAATTCATGCACCAGCTGAGCATTGAGGATATTACGAGATACACAACGGACAAACGGGATAAAATAAACGATACGAGCATCAATATTCACCTCAGGCACCTGAAGGCATTCATACATAAGGCGCGGGAAAGTAACTACGTTTACAGCGACTGGTACAAGAAAATTAAGTTTAAGAAGCTTCCGGAAAAAAGCCGGATACCGATTTCGAAAGAAGATATTAAGATAATCATTGACGATGCGGCGGATTTGTTTATGAAGGAAATAATCATGTACGGATATATGACGGGCTCACGGCGGAGCGAAATAGTGAATCAGACATGGGAAAATATTGATTTCAATAAGATGGTTATTAAAATCAGTAATTCGGACAGTTTCCATACAAAATCGAAAAAGAACAGAATAATACCGATAAGCCACGTGCTTGCGGAAATGCTAAGAGAAAAGTTTTACAGGGAACAGATAATTAATAAGCTGGAATATGTATTCCGGTATCAGGACAGAAAGATTAATGCCGGGCATGTTACGAAATATTTTAAGCGGGTATTGAACCGGAACGGATTCGATAAGAAAATTACGTTTCACTCGCTCAGGCACTCTTTCATTTCTAATTTAATCAGCTCCGGAACGGACATAAACACGGTGAAGGAATTAGCCGGACACGGAAATATAACAACCACGGCGCAATATATACACACGACTAATGAACTGAAGAGGAAAGCTATTGAATTATTGTAGTTAAGTAAATTTGGATTAATTCCTTTTTCAACCTTATGGACTATAGTTTATCGGATTATATTTCTGTATTTTAAATTCAGATATAAAACAAGATAAAACAATGAATAAAATCCGGTTAATCTTGATTGACGACAACAAACTCCTGCGCGAAGGTATAAGGACTATGATTAATAAGCAGAATGATATCAAAGTTGTATCTGCGACCGGAGACAGGATAAAAGTTCATGAGAAAATCCTCGCTTTGAAGCCGGACCTACTGCTGATGGATCTTGGTCTAATAAATAAGAACAGTATTGAACTCGTAAAATCTCTTCGAAAGAAATTTCCTAAGCTTAAACTGATAGTAATGGACATTCTTCCGATTCAGTCCGATATTAATCAATTTGTAAAAGCAGGAGCTTCAGGTTTCATTCTGAAAGATGCAACAAACGAAGAATACATGGAAACAATACGTTTGGTTACAAAAGGAGAGAAAATCTTTCCTTCACAATTGCATAGTTCATTATTCTCAAAGATAGTTGATAGTGCGGTAACTGAACTTACGGATTCAAAATTGGTTAAATCCATAAGAATGACGAAAGATGAGAAAAAAATAATTAAATTAATATCTTCGGGATTATCAGATAAAGAAATAGGAGAAAAACTTTATCTAAGCGCAGTATTAGTTAAAGGGCATAAACATAATATTCTCGAAAAACTTGCACTAAGCGAGCGCGTACAAATTGCAGTATACAGAGACACCATATAAAATAAAATCAAACGGGATTTGCTATACCCATCGCCAGAATATGAGCATTACGGCAAATATCATTCCGTATATGACAGGAATAAGATAAAACACCGCGGATGCGGAATCACTTCCCATACGAATATTTATTTTCGATACGGATTTAATGCTGTAAAATATTCCAGCGGCAATAAAGAATACGAGCAGTACCGATACAGAAGTATCAAGCCACTGCGGGTTTTTTGTGAATGTAAGTTGTTTATCTATAATCATTCTTGCAGTAATGTTACCCGTAAGGTCAACCGGCAGGTGTTCAATGTAAGGCAGGCGTGAAGTCATTTTTAAAATCGCCTTGTCAACATGCGCGGCGGCGATTACGGGTATAAACGCAATTCCGTAATTGATAAAATAATCTTTCATTTTTAAACCTGTACCGGAGATTTTTGATAAAACAAACGGTAATGACCATATCAGGAACGGAAGCGCAAGAAATATTACAAGCCCGTATATTAACCCGTTAACGATATTACTTTTGCTTCCTGACACGCTTTTAAGGAAATCCGGTACATATACGAGGTATTGGTTAGTGACGCTCCACTCGGAAACTATTTCAGAGATTACAAATCCCGATACGATAAGGACAAAAAACATTTCGGCAGTTTTCAGAGGTTTTGATTCGAACAACCCTTTAGCAAAGCCCGTAACAGTAAATCCCGGATTTGACCTGTCCGGAATATAAGATGAATTGTAAATAGTGCAAGTTTTAAGGCATCCCGCGCAGAGAATGCAATCAACATTATCGTCAATCTTAGCAGGATATAAATCCACACCGCAGGACTTATCAACCTCCCGGTATAAGTACTTTTTTTCTATACATGACTTATCCGGGCATGATTCGCATATCGGTTTCTTTTTAACGCGCCATCCGATTGCGGCAAACCGCGAATAAACACCGAGCAAATACCCCACGGGACAGAGGTAACGGCAGAAAGTATTTTTCTCAAATATTATTCCCGATAAAACGGAAACACCGAATATCGAAAGCAAATACACTGCCATGTGAAACGGATTGCGGTGTATAGAAAATCCCTGAATCCCGATGAATAAAGTTATAGCATAAAACAAAGTAATACCCCATCCGGAAAGCATGAATTTGGGCCGTTTCAATTTAAGACCGAATTTCGCAAAAAACGCAGTTACGGTTTCAACCGGGCATACCATGCACCAAACACGACCGAGAAAAACAGATAATAAAATGATAACAGGCCACCAGTACGACCAGACAATAAGGTTTCCGATATTTGTATTGCGGAGTTCCTTTATAAAGCCGGGGTCAGCAGAATAAGCCTGTAATCCGTAATATACAAGCGCAAAAAAAATAAAAAGATTTATCAGCTTAAATATTAAGGGAAAGGCAGGTTTTCGGAGGAGATTGTTAACTTTATTCAGCATATAAATTGATTGAGATTATTGTATCTGATAATACTAATAATAAAAAAAAATATTTATAAAAAAAGCCCGCCGGTAAAAAAGCGGGCCTCTCCTAATATTAAAGGAAGCATGAAAACCAAATTATCTGATCAGCATCATTTTCTTTGTTGATGCGAAACTGCCTGAAATCATTCTGTAGAAATATACACCGCTCGATACATAGTCGCCGGAATTATCAAAACTGTTCCATTTGATGCTGTATGAACCAGCCGCTAACTTCTGGTCAACGAGTTTATAGACTTCTTTTCCCGTTATGTCATAAATCCTGATAGTAACAAAATCGTTCTTCGGAACCGAGAAATGAATTTCGGTTGAAGGATTGAAAGGATTCGGGAAGTTCTGCCCGAGTTCAAAACCGGACGGAAGTTCTGTTGAAATATTCTGAACGCTGACAGTCCATGTTTGCCTGTTAAACCATCTGTTGAGAGTATCTGCGAGAAGTGAATCTGTGGGTTCTCTCCAGTTTGTCAAAGTCGGGTCTGCGGCTACACCGAGTGTTGGTACGTTACCTGTACCCGCTGACGTGTTAGGATTCCTATGACAGGAAACCGCGCATGTATTCAGCATTCCGAGCGTAGGCGATGTAACTCCCATTTTTTGTAAAGTTTTTACGGGTCTTACAATCTTTAAGTTATGCGAAGCAATATCGTAAGAAATAGCAGATACCGCTACTTTTGTAAAGTGACAGCTTATACAACGTGATGTACCGCCTGTTCCGTTGGTATTTGCGACGTCATACGTATGTTTTGTGTGCTGGCGTATCTTAGTTATATTCGGGTTTCCGACCGTACCGAAAGTCTATGGCATGACAGGCACAGGTCATTGTTCGCGGCATTCTGTTTCAGCTGATGCGGGAATGCCGTTGTAGTATGCGGGTCATGGCATTGGGTATAACAGTTCATAAAATTATTATGCGCAGTATAACTCATATCCTGCCATTGCTGGTGGTGCTGGCGCGCCGTCATAGTATCCGGCCATGTACCCGGTCCGCCTACTACGTTGAAATTCGACTGCCATGGGGCAATAAAATTTGTGAGAACTGAACCCGGACGGTAAATACTGTCAACGGATTCTTTCCAGGGATATTCATAAGTCTTTCCCGTGCTTGAACTGCGCAGATGGCACTGACCGCAAACTTCCTGCTGGCGCTGTAATCCTGCGGCGGTCATGTTCTGCGGTCCAAAAATATTTGCCTTGCTCGGAGCGCTCTGGTGGGTGCTTCCCGCGCCGTGACAGTTTTCGCATCCGACTTTATTGCTAAGCGTATCATTGCTGGTTGCCCAACCGGAAAGCCATGTCGTATCGGCTCCTGTTACTGTTCTAACAGGTTTATAGCCTACCATGTGACAGCCAATACAATTCTTCTCATAAGATTTCAGCCTGAAAGCGTTATTGATAGCTTTCAGAGTTCCGTCTGCGTTGAACCAGTTGCCGGGATTGTAAGTCGCCCATGTACCTGTTGAATTATCGAGATAGCCCTTCAGATTATACTGAATCGGGAGCATATAATAATTACTTGCGATTTTCACGAGATACCTTTGTTTATATCCGCCACCGTATGTGTACATGATATCATACGTAACGGGAGTACCGGTAGAAGGTGTCATTGTCGCCTTATAAACACCTGCGGCGATAGAGAGTGCGACGCTTGAATTGCCGTATGAAGCGCCCATTGAAACACTACCTGACCACGGGGGGCGTACCGTACCGGGACCGGGAGTCATGTGAATCTGTGCGTGGAGCGTTCCTTTCCATTCATTGAATGCAGAGGAGTGACAGTTTTTGCAGACGCCGACACCGACGTAGTTTTGAGCGTTAACAGAGACTGCAAGACTTAATAGGATAAAAAGTGTAAGTAACTTTTTCATAGATTCTCCTTATTTAAATTTTAATTAGCTTTTTTAACAATCGATAATACAAATATTGTGCCAAATAAAAAACCTAAATCAGATGAATTTATACGGTTACAAAATTATCATGTGCATTAATTCCTCAAATAGTGTGGAATTAATACGCAATTACTTAATTTTTGAAGCTCAAATTATTATTCTAATTTAAAACGGCAGATCATCGTCATTATCCGGAGGCTGGAATATGTCGTCCGGTGTGATTTCCGTACCTGCCGATTGAGCCCAGTCGGGCGGGATGTTGCTGAAATTGCCTGACTTCCCTGCCCCG
>JAPLFI010000176.1 GCA_026390755.1 Ignavibacteriota bacterium | reverse complement strand
GGAGTTTATTATTACAGGCTTGAAGTGAACGGATTTATTGAGACAAAGAAACTGACACTCATAAAATAAATATCGGTTAATATAGTTTATTAAAAAACCCGGAACTTAAAAAGTCCCGGGTTTTTTATTATACGGCGGATTTCGTGATAGTATTAATCATCTGATAAAATGGGAGCGAATGCTCCCATTTTTATTGTAAGTAAATCGTAAAATGAAATAATACTAAATATCAAACCTCTTACTCCGGGGTATATACCCTCGGGAAGAGGTTTCATTTCCTTACAAATAATTGGTAAAAGTTTAGCATTAAAAAAATACTTGCTTTATAAAATACAAATTATTATGTTTAACTACCTCTTAGTATGAGGTAAGCCTCGTATCAGGAGGTAAGCCTCGTATCAGGAGGTAAGCCTCGTATCAGGAGGTAAGCCTCATATCAGGAGGTAAGCTTTGCATCAGTGAAATTACCTTATGAAAAAGAGGTTGATGGTAATAAAAATACTTTAAATTTTTTGATTTGAACGTAATATGAATTTAGACGACATGATTTTGAAACTTCAGCCTCTCGGAATAACAGGCAGAGAAGCAGAAGTATATATTGCAATGCTTAAGAACAGTGCATTAACTGCCTCTGAAATTTCAAAAATTACTACTGTATCAATTAATAAAATTTATGAAGTATTGCAGAATCTGATTAAGAAAAAAATGTGCACCGAGAATTATTTGAACGGTGTAAAATTATTCCGCTGTATTGAACCTAAAATTGCGTTTAAAAATATTTTTTCGATATATGAGGAGGAAATTGCAAGAAAGAAAAATATGTACGGCGAAATTGAAGAGAGTCTGATGTATCTCTATAGTAAAGAGAAAAATAATAAGAGTCCATTGGATTATATCGAAGTGGTAAGTGACAGAGGCCGGGCAACGGTTAGAATTCTGAACATTCAGGCAAATGCCAAGAAAGAAATACTGTTTTTCAGTAAACCTCCGTACATCACCAAACTTGATTCGAATATTGAAAAAATACAAAGTGCGTGCAATAATAACGTTCAAGTTAAAAGCATATATGAATTCGGTCAAGAAGAAAATGCGGAGTATAATAATAACCTGCTGAATTTAGTTGAGCATTTTCAAAGCGTTGGCGAAGAGGCAAGAATTATAAAAGAATTGCCTATGAAATTATTAATCGCTGATGAAAGTATCTCTATACTTTCTTTGATGGATAATGTCACATTAAAATCGGAATTAACAACAATGATAGTTCATCACCCGATTTTTGCATTATCGCAGAAAACCCTGTTTGAAGTATATTGGAATAAGGCTATGACAATCGAAGAGTACAGGAACAAATACAAGGAACAATACCATCAGATTTCAGAATCAGTTTGAATAAAATTAATTTTAAATAAAATAATGATAACTCGTTTGAAAAAGAATATTAAACGATTGGATATATTAAACGGAAAACTTCTTATAATACCTGTCCGTACAGGTAAAATGGTACCGGCGTTTGATTATGTAACGGGAAATCCTGTGAACCGGAATTATATTCCCGCAAACAATCCGAACCTGCAAATGAGTGAGTGTTGGTCTTTAAAATAATATAATGTTCTTTTTTAATAAATTAAAAAATATTAATAATGAAGTATTTTCAACTTTACACATCTTTAGTTTTACTAATTTTAGTAATGCTTATTTCCGGCGGTAACTTAGCCGCGCAAACACCTCAGTATTACAATTTTAGCGGCGGGACAGGATACAATACCATTCCATTTACTACGGCCGCGGGTAGAGGCATAAATAACCTTTACCTTGCAGGAGAGTTCAACCAACCGGCTCCTTTACCGGCAGGAAATAATTTTAATAAATATTTAATTAAAAATATATTATGAAAAAACTACTTTTACTGTTTGTTAGTTTTGTAATCGTTTCATCTTTATTCGCGAGTCCGAGAATTACCTTCACAAATTTAATCATGAAAGTTGAAATGAATCCTTCTTTAATGAATTCAGCATGCATTGAAGCAGGAAAACAAAACATCCCTGTTTCTGTTTATATACCAGATAAGGTATTTATAGAAGCGAAAGATGTTGAAGACGGAAGAGTTGTATATTCCGTAATCACAAATTTTGCAAGGCCTGAAATTGGCGGCTACACGGCGTTTTATGAAGATATTACTTCCGCATATAATTTATCAATTGCGCGAGTCCGTTTTGCAGACGGTAAGGTGATTGATAATTCAGGAGAAGTTTTGCAGCTTCATAAAAGCACAAATGGAAAACTTCTTATAATACCTGACCGTACAAACAAAATGGTACTGGGGTTTGATTATGTAACGGGAAATCTCGTGGATCCGAATTTTATTCCGGCAAGCGCTACGTACCTGTCATACCCTAAACATGCAATTCAAAGGTCCAAAACAAGAATACTTGTTTCCGACATGGTGAACGATGTTGTGCAGGAATTCGATACGAGCGGTGCATACATTCGCGTATTCGCACCTGTGGGCGGAGTGAACCTTACAATACTTGATAACATTCGCGGGATGTGTTACAGGCCAAACGGAAATCTTCTTGTGTGCAATGCTGGCAACGGTTCCAAAATCCAGCAATTTGATACCGGCGGAGTATTTATAAATTCATTTATAACAACAAGCGTTAACTATCCTACTTCTATACTTTACAGACCCGCAGATATTTTAGTTGCCAATACAAGCGGCGGATCACCGCTAATATTTAAATACAATTTAAACGGAACATTTATAGGTCCGTTCACGACAGAAGCGTTGACTAGTCCGGGTCAAAGTTTTCGGAATACCGACGGTACGATTATGGTATGTGAATCCAACGGAACGAGTCCGGGATTAAAAAAATTCGATTCAACAGGAACTCTTATAACGACATTTACAGGCGCAACCGGTTTAAGAGGTGTTTTCAGACTGGGCTCGGGAAATTATGTAGTAACAAACGGAGCAGGTCTTCATGAATTAGACGACACAACAGGTGCGCTGATAAGGACAATATATTCGGGAGGTGTAAGCTTTGAGTACATAGATGTATTCGACCCGACTCCGGTAACCGGAGTTGAAAACAATTCAACACCTGTTATGTTTAAACTGTACGATAACTATCCGAATCCGTTTAATCCGGCAACAACTATAAAGTATGATTTAGCGGAAAGAACGTATGTAACCCTGCAGATATTTGATAATGCAGGCAGACTGGTAGAGACATTGCAAAACGGATATCAGACGGCGGGAGCACACGAAAAAACATTTGAAGGAAATAATCTATCGAGTGGAATATATTATTACAAACTATCGGCGGGTAATAATGTTGAAACGAGAAAAATGGTTCTGGTGAAATAAGGAGATATAAAAAGAATTAAGATAAAAACATTTTTCAAAATTGGATATCTTTAGCTATGGAGAATTTACACCGTTTCAAATTTATTGTAGTACTAATTTTAGTAATACTTATTTTCGGCGGTAACTTAGCCGCACAAACACCTCAGTATTACAATTATCAGAATGTCGGGATTTCGAATAATGCTGCCCCGTTTAATATACCGGTTGGAAGAGCGGTACAATGGTTGTTTTACGCAGGAGATTTTAACCAACCGGCACCATTACCTACAGGCCGGAAAATAACAAAAATTTATTTTTGGATATATCTCGGAGCAGCAACAGCACCAACTTATAATAATTTCTTTATAAAGATGGCCACCGATACTATCACTTCTATTGCGCAAAATACCTTCTATACCGGACCAATGGATACTGTTTATTACAGAGCATCAGTTTCCATACCGGGTTCAACAAATACCTGGATGGGTATTACTCTCGATAGACCTTATGTTTACAATCCGGCAAAGTCGTTGATTGTTATGATAGGACAGTGCGGACATACCGGAACGGGTCATATAATTAAACAGAATGCGTTACAACCTAACAGAAGAGCCTTTTCTACAGATGGTTGTCCATTCGTTCCCAATATGGTTGTTGAAACAGTTGCAAATTTTGGTGTTGATGTAGAAACAGTAACCGGAGTTGAAAATAATTCAACACCTGTAAAGTTTAAACTGTACGATAACTATCCGAATCCGTTTAATCCGGCAACAACGATAAAGTATGATTTAGCGGAAAGAACGTATGTAATGCTGCAGATATTTGATAATGCAGGCAGACTGGTAGAAACATTGCAAAACGGATATCAGACAGCGGGAGTACACGAAAAAACATTTGAAGGTAATAATCTATCGAGTGGAATATATTATTACAAACTATCGGCGGGTAATAATGTTGAAACGAGAAAAATGGTTCTGGTGAAATAAGGAGATATAAGAAGAAATAAGACAAAAACATTTTTTATAAATTAAAAAACATTAACAATGAAGTATTTACAGCGTTTCAAATTTTTAGTATTACTAATTTTAGTAATGCTTATTTACGGCGGTAACGTAGCCGCCCAAACACCTCATCATTACAATTATCAGAATGTCGGCCTTATAACCAATAACTTCCCGTTCGGCATGCCTGCTGGCAGGGCGGTTAACTGGATATTTCTTCCGGGTGAATTCAGCCTGCCTTCTCCCGTTCCCTCGGGGAAAAGAATCACAAAAATCTATTTTTACATGTCAACCACTGGACCAGCGAAGACCTATACAAACCTGCAAATCATGATGAGGCAGGATACTGATACAGCTTTTACAGTAGCCCAGTTCGATCCGGGCCCGTGGGACACATTATTTGTCGGCGACACGACACTCTACGGCACTACGAACCAATGGATGGGTATCACATTGCAGAGAAAATTCAATTACGACCCCACAAAGAGCCTGAAAGTATTCGTAGGACAATGCGCTGCTACAGGTAATGGAGGAGGGACAATCCGCATGATTGAGCTGCCGGGATTTAGGCGCGTTTGGTCTTCAGGAGGCTGTCCGTTTACTCCTTGGGCCGTCTTCGATGCGAGAATTCCAAATTTCGGCATTGACGTAGAAACGATTACAAACACTACCGGAAGCGAAATAAATATTCCTGCATCATACAAACTCGAACAGAATTATCCAAACCCGTTCAACCCTGTGACAAAAATCAACTTTGCATTACCGAAAGCCGGTTTTGTATCGCTGAAAGTCTATGATATGCTTGGACGCGAAGTGGCTGTTCTCGTAAGTGAAAACAGAATAGCAGGAAGTCATACTGTTAGTTTCGATGCCTCCGCTCTTCAAAGCGGCGTGTTCTTCTACAGACTAGAAACTAACGGATTCGTTGACACAAAGAAAATGATGGTAATCAAGTAAATTTCCCTATCTGCGGATTTATAAAGCCGGCTTTAAGCCGGCTTTATAAAACGTATGAATACTATTAACACTGATATTTGATAATGCAGGCAGACAGATAGAAACATTGCAAAACGGATATCAGACAGCGGGAGTACACGAAAAAACAAATGGATTCAGTGAAGTAAAGAAAATGTCTTTAATCAAATAAGAATAAAATTTTCTTAAATACAAATCAAAAACAAATGAACAAATTATTAAATTTTAAATATTTTCCTCAAACATTATAAATCTTAGTATGAAAAAATTTGCTTTTTTATTTATTGGATTTGCAGCCTTAGTCACTATGCTGACTTATGGTTTCAATTTTCCGTTTTCTGAAAATTCCACGGGGCTTAAAACTATACAGAATGTCCAGTCACCGAATCCCTTGAATCTTCAGTCGCCAAATGCAATGACATTAGAGTCATTTGATGGCACAACTTTTCCTCCTACGGGATGGACGGCTACAATTATGAATGGTACTTATAATTGGGTGAGGGTTACAACTACTGCACACCCAAGCGGATACAGTACGCATTCAGGAGCCGGAATGGCAAGTTTTCAATGTTGGAATGCTTCCAGTGGTTCCAGGGCAAGACTGGTGACACCGTCGTTTAGCTTAACAACCGGTCAGGGGCAACTATCATTCTGGTTGTTCGGAGATCCCGGGGTTACTCAACCTGACAGCGTAGGTGTATATATTAATACAACTCCCGATACTGTGAATGCTACGTTTGTGGCAAATGTTCACAGATACAAAACAACGGCAGGTTGGTATCAGTATACTTATTCCCTTCCCGCTTCATTCAATGGTTCAACGAATTATATTATTTTCAAAGCTTACAGTTTATTCGGAAATGACCTCTACCTTGATGACGTATCTTTCGGTGTTCCAGGACCTATGACTTATGTGTCAAGTACAACTTCACAAATTACATCCGGGCAAAATATTACTCAGAATTCAGTTAATAACCCGGTTGTTCAGGTTCAAGTCGTTACTTCCGATGCATTGACTCCTTTTAGCATGACAGCGTTAAATTTCAGTACTGCAGGTTCTACTAATCCGGCAGACTTTTCTAATGCAAAAGTTTATTACACAGGAACAAACAGTATTTTTGCAACGACAACATTATTCGGAACTGTTACAAACCCGAACGGCGCTTTTTCCGTAACCGGTACTCAGACTTTAGCAGAAGGAACCAATTATTTCTGGCTGACGTATGATGCCACTTCTGGCGCTGTTATCGGAGATACCGTAGATGCACAGTGCCTCTCAATTGTGGGTTCCGGTACTATGGGTTCTCAAATACCAACCATAACGAATCCTAATGGCAGAAGGCAAATTGATAATTACTGCCGTGGAACATATACTAACAATGGATGTTCAGGGAATATTTATATAACAAATGTAACAATTGGTTCGATTAATAATACAAGCACCTGCGACCCGGACGTAAACTTCCCTTATGCGTACAGCTGGTTCGTCAATCAAACTACAAATTTACAGCAGGGTGTAACTTATCCAATATCTGCTTCGGCATTTTCCAGCGGAAATACGCAGGGATTTGCGGTATGGGTTGACTGGGATAATAATAATTTGTTCGACTTGAGTGAATATACACTATTTCCATTAATTACATCAGGCGGATCTAATACAACTTCAACGACGATTACAGTACCACCGGGAGCATCACTTGGCAGCCATAGAATGAGGGTAAGAAATAATATGTCTTCTGCGCCTACTTCAGCAGCCTCTTGTTCTGCTTTAAGTTACGGTGAAACAGAAGATTACACAATTAACGTTGTGGCTGCTTCACCTATGACTTATACATCAAGCACTGTCACACAGAATAATATAACTGCATTTAATTCTCCTTCCCTTAATACGGAAGTGATTGGCGTTCAGGTGGTTACAAGCGGTTCGCTTTCTCCTTTGAATGCAACAAGTTTTACATTTAATACAACCGGCAGTACCAACCCTGCCACCGATATTACAAACGCAAAAGTATGGTACACAGGCATCACAAATGCTTTTGCCACTACAGACCAGTTCGGAGTTGTCTCAAATTCTCCGAACGGTACATTTACTGTTACGGGAACAAAAACACTACTGGCGGGAACAAATTACTTCTGGCTGACTTATGACGTGCCTGTTACAGCCACGAGTGGAAATGTTATTGATGCAGAATGTACTTCTCTGACAGTCGGTACGACTCAGACTCCGACTGTTACCGCACCTGCAGGAAGCAGGACAATCGGTACCAATAAACTGTCCGGTGTTTATACTATTCCAGGCAGTTATCCGAATTTTACTACTGCAATTGCAGACCTTAATAATAAAGGAATATCAGGTCCGGTTACGTTTAATGTATCATCGGGCTTCAGTGACACAGCGGCAAATCTTCAGATTAATACGACTGGCACAGCATCAATGCCGATTATTTTTCAGAGATTCGGAACAGACAATCTGCTTCCAAATCCTGTGATATATGCGGGAGTAGGTACTTCAACTACACTCGACGGTATTATTAAATTAAACGGTGCAGATTATATTACATTTGACGGAATAGATTTAATGGAAAATCCCGCTAATGTCGATGCGACTACTAAAACTGAATGGGGTTACGCTCTGCTTAAACCTGACGGAACGAACGGGAGTCAGAATGTAACTATCAAAAACTGCGCAATTACTCTTAATAAAACAAATCTGGCAACTGTCGGAATTTATTCAGCAAACCATTCACCTGTAAATACAAGTAACATTACTGTTACAAGTACTGCAGGTACGGCATCTAATAATACTTTCTTTAATAATACGATAACAAATACTTATATCGGTATCGGACTGTATGGTTTTGCAGCAGCAGCTCCGTACGATTTTTATGACCAGAATAATACTATTAATCAGAATACGATTACTAACTACGGAGGCAGTATAAACACTGCTTATGGTGTTTACGATATTTACCAGAACGGATTAAGTATCACTAATTGTGTCATAAACAGTACTGGTGGCACGAATACGACTACGACTTTATATGGTATTTTCTGTTCTACAATGCATAATTCAAACCTGACAATATCAGGCAATACAGTGACAATTGCAGGCGGAGGAACTACCAGTCAAATTTTTGCCATTAACTTTGGAAACAACAGTTCAGGAACCACAAATACAGTTAATGTTTTAAATAATACTATACAAAACTGTACTTATTCGACTGCAACATCAGGTCAATTAGTTGCTATGTATTGCTATGCTTCGACATATAATCTGAATATTACAGGGAACAGGATAATTGGGAATACTCATGGAGCAGTGGGAATTACAACAGGTTTATGTAACGGTATGTACAGTATAGCGGCGGCAATAAATGCTATTAATATTTCGAATAATCTTGATTCGGGCAATACGGTACTTGGTACCACTGCTTATTCACAATTTCGTATTTATAATTCAGGGGCAGCCAATTATGTGACAATGACAGGCAACGCAATTAAGAATAACGTATTGGGTGGTACAACGTCAACCAGTATTATAACCTGTTTTGGAAATACAGGCGGAAACTTTACTATTAACATGAGTAATAACACCGTCAGTGATAACACCATACCATCCACAGGCAGCCAAACCGTTTATTTAATGTCTAACGGCGGTTCTGCACCTGCAATCGACTTCAGCTTCAATACAGTAAGCGGAAATACTGCAAGCGGAACTGGATCATTATATGGGATATATGTTTCGGGATCTCCTGCTGCGGGTTCAACTGAAAATATTACTAATAACAATATTTTGAACCTGTCTAAGACTACTGCGACAGGTACGGGTACGATTTATTGTATTTATAAAAGCGGTTCCGGGCAGGGTACTATAAACATCAATAATAACACTGTTGCAGGTATCACAAGCGCAGCGGCAACAACCATGTATGGTATTTATCAGATTGGTTCTCCGCCAAATTATCTGAATTTTAATAATAATAAGATAGGAAATTTAACTACCGGCGGCGCTTCCACAGTCTACGGTATTTATAATAATGCTTCAGCTACAACATACTCAACATATTCACAGGATTCTATATATAATTTGACAAGTCTGGGCGGAATTGTTTATGGTATGTATACACTTAACGGAGCAATTCATAATCTCACAAGAAATACTATTGCGGGCTTGACTTCAAGTACCGGAACAGGAGGGACCGTTAATGGCATCTATGTTTCCGGCGGTGTTACGACCAATGTTTACAATAATCTTATTTCTGATTTAAAAGCACCTGCAAGCACGAGTATTGCACCTGCAATAACAGGTTTGTATATCAACAGTGGTACATATACAAACGCGTATTACAATACAATTTATCTCAATGCGACAAGCACTTCTGTAACAACTTTCGGTTCTGCGGGTATTTATGCTACAACCACACCGATTGTTGACCTGAGAAATAACGTAGTTGTTAATAATTCAACTCCGGGACCTACGGGCGGCCAGACAGTAGCATACAGAAGGTCGTCTAATCTCTTAACATCATATTCGCCTAATTCAAATAACAACTGTTTCTGGGCTGGGACCCCGTCAGTAACAAGATTGATTTTCTACGACGGAACCAATTCAGACCAGACTTTAGCGGCTTATAAAACAAGGGTTAACCCTAAAGATAATGCCGCTGTTACCGAAAATCCACCGTTCGTTAACGGCACCACACCACCGTATGACCTGAAGATTCAGACAGGTGTTGCAACACAGCTTGAAAGCGGTGGTCTCGTTGTAGCGGCACCGGTCAATATTACAAACGATGCTTTCGGCACGTCAAGGTATCCGAATTCAGGTTATCCTGTAGGCGGATTTACACCGACAGCACCTGATATAGGTGCGCATGAATTCGGTGGATTAAATTCTGCCAGCGGTGCGCCTTATATCAGTTACACGGCGTTAGGTATCGGCGGTACATCCAACAGGGCTTTCAATAATGTTATCATTACTGACCCGAATGGAATTAATACAACAGCCGGTACAAAACCAAGGTGCTACTATAAAAGGTCTATTGATGGAAACGTAATTAATGACAACACAAGCGGAACAGACGGATGGAAATGGGTAGAAGCAAACGGAACAACATCACCGTTTGATTTTACGATTAACTATGCACTGCTAAATGGCGGAACAGGAGTTGTTGCAGGCAATACGATTCAGTACTTTGTAATAGCTCAGGACCTCGACGGAACTCCTAATGTCAGCTGGAACACGGCAACATTTACAACTGCTCCAACTACTGTTGCTTTATTAGCAGGAAATGCACCTATTACCTTAGCAGGCAGCTATACGATAGGTACAAACACATTCTCCGGAACATATAATGTAGGTACAGGAGAGACATTTACATCCCTGACAGGTGCGACAGGTATTTTTGCAGCAATCAATGCAGGGACAGTATCAGGAGATATAACAATTAGTATTACATCTGATATGACAGAAGACGGCGTAAACAGTTTGAATGCCTTAAATGTAACAGGTGTAGGCGGTTATAAAGTTAGAATAGTTCCTGCATCAGCATCGGTCAAAACGATATCAGGTGCAGTAGCTCAGGGTATGATAAGATTAAATGGTGCAAAAAAGGTTACTATTGATGGTGATAACGGATTTGGTGCTAAATATCTGACATTCAGGAATACAAACGGATTATATCCGACACTTGTTTTCATCAATGAAGCTCGCTTAGACTCATTAAAAAACTGTACTTTCGAGAGTAACAATGCAAGTACCGGTACAACGCAGGCAGGTACAATTCTCGTCGGTACAACTACCGGACTGCAGGGCAATGACAGTAATGTTATTGCAAACTGCGATATCCGTGACAGAAGCGATGCGACTGGTTATCCTGCATACGGTATTTATAACAGTGGTACATCTACATCAATACCGCAGTATAACAGTAATAATGTCGTAACAGGATGTAATATTTATAATTACTTCGTTGACGCTGCAACATTAACTGGTGGAATTTATTTGAACACCGCAAACACCGACTGGATAATTACAGGAAACAGTTTCTACCAGACTGCCACAAGGACAGTAAATATGGCGGCTACTTACTCTGCAATTTATAATAATAACAGCGCTAATAATAACAATAATCAGATAACAAATAACTATATCGGCGGTTCTGCTCCGTTATGCGGAGGAACACCGATGACATATTCAGGTCCAGGAGCGTATACGTTTTACGGAATTCAGGCATTTGTTAATGTTCTTGCTCCGACAAACATTACAGGCAATACGATTAAAAATATTAACTTATCTACTTCGCCTGTATCTGGTATATCTACATTCTTTAAAGCGATTTATGCGCAAACGGGATGGATAAACGTCAATAATAATATTATCGGCGCTCCGACAGGAAATGATAATATAACCCTTACGACTAATTTCACGTTCGGCAGTTATACGATAGCAATAATCCAGCATAACGGATTCGGAAGTGTTAATAATAATACTATGGGTAGTATTACGTTTAACGGAACATCTACCGGTACTTCCGACGGTTATTACGGAATCAGTTATTCGAACACAAATAACGGTTATACATATTCCATAAATAATAACCTGATAGGAAGTCTTTCAACTGCTAACAGCATTCAGCAGACGAAAACTGCAACCGGTTCTTCGTTCAGGGGTATTCTTCTCTCGAACGGTGCAGGTACAACAAATAATATTACAAATAATACCATTGCTAATATTACCGACTTTAGTACAAGTACTGTTAACACTGTTTCTGTCTACGGTATATCTAATTCCGGCGCAGGTAACTATAACTTCGCCGGTAATACCGTAAGAAATCTGACCAATAATTGCAATGTACCTTCATCGTCATTCCTTCTCGGAGGTATCTTCAGCACAGGTTCTGGCGTAAACACGTACACGCAAAATAATATATATTCATTATATGCTCTTGGTACAGACGCAGGCGCACAGCTTGTCGGCGGTATTCTTTGCGGAGGTACTCAGGGCGGTACGGCATCAAGAAATAAGATATTTGATTTCAAAGAACTCGGAACGGGCGTTCTTGCTCCGGCACCGCTTCTCCTCGGATTTAATGTCCAGAGCTCAGGACCTTATACACTGAGCAATAACGTAGTCAGTCTCACAAACGGAGACCCGTCAGATGCTATTACTCAGGAATTACTGAAAACTGTTAAAAATACGAGCAATAAAGTGTTTGTACCGGAAATAGAACAAAGAGCTCCTGCGGGTGCAAAATGTAACGACGGTTTTGCTTCTGAACAGGTAAATATGGAAAATAGTGTCAAGGCTGAGCTTTGTGGCGTGAATGACGGAAATACAAATCTTAAAAAAGAATCAGGAAAAGATGATCCTCTGTCAACAATTAACTGTTCTATTGCAGGCGTATATGTTTCAAGTACTGCTCCGAACCCAAGCAATTATTATTTTAATTCAATATATATTGGAGGCACTCAACCATCAGGCTCATTAAGTTCGTGGGCATTTGTAAGAACAAGCACGGGAGCAGTTAATTTAAGGAATAACCTGTTTGTTAACGCAAGGACTGGAGGTTTAGGATTTCATTACGTTGTCGGTAATGAATCCCCGAATGTTCCGTCAGGATGGAATTCATCAGCATCAAACTATAATGTATTTATAGGCAATGCAAACACTATTGGTGAATGGGGGCCTAATAACTCGCAAACACTAACACAGTGGATGTTGTCATCCGGCGGCGATGCAAACAGTACAAGCGGTGTTATCCCCGGAACTACGTTATTCAGAAATGTTACAACAGGAGATCTGAATATTGACACGACGCAATACGGCGGCACATATGTATATAAAAGAGGTATTGGTATAACCGGAATTTCAACTGACTACAACGGGTACCCGAGAGCAACATCGGGACCGGTAAATATCGGTGCACATGAATTTACATTAAACGGCAGTCTGCAGTCATCACTTATTTCTCCTGCAAACGGCACGACAGGACTTGAAAATGCCGTAAGATTAGTCTGGACAAAAGCATTGTTCGCGGCATCATACAACCTGCAGATATCTTCAGATTCTACTTTCGCAACTAATACTGTGAACAGAAATGTTCCGGATACGACAACTACGTTCCTTGCGTCTAACCTTAAATACTACTGGAGAGTAAATGCGGTTTACGCTCAGTACTCGGTCGGACCATTATCGACAGTATTTAATTTCAGCACTCTCGGAACGCCGACACGCGTTACACTCGTATCGCCTGCCGACGATGCAATAGACCTTCCGGTTACAATACAATTCGTATGGAACAAGGCATCTGACGGAACTCCCGCGCCTAACCGTATTACTTCGGGAGAGCCGGTTGATATTTCATCATACTTTAACAAGACAGCTAAGACAAAATCAGGCACTAAGGATAATGTCTATGCCGTCGGTAATTATTTAATAAGACTTACAAATGACACAACGGGCGCGATTGTATATTCTGACTCTACACTGACCGATACTACAACCGTACTTACGGGCTTCCCGGCAAACCAGAAATTCTACTGGAACGTCAGCGCGAAGAACGAATTCGGATGGGGAGCAACAAGCGTATGGTTCAATGCAACAACGATACCTATGCCGGGAACTCCTGTAGCGGTATCTCCTCCATACGATACGACAGGTATGGCAACAACTGTGAACCTTGTATGGACACGTTCATTCAAGGCAGCAACTTACACAGTAGAAATGTCAACAGACTCTACATATGGTACACTTATGTTCAGTGATTCTCTGAAGATCGATTCAGTAAAGACAGTTTCCGGACTCTCGAAATCAACAAAGTATTTCTGGAGAGTCAGGGCAGTGAACGGCGCGGGAAACAGCAACTGGGCAGGAACAAGGTTCACTACTGCCAATACGTCTACGCCTGTGACGCTTGTTTCACCCAATAACGTTATTCAACAGCCTGTGGGAGGTACGGTGTTCAAATGGCGTAAACTTATATTCCCGGGAGTTTCCGGTTACTGGTTTGAAGTAACTACAGATACTACCGCAGCTCCGGTTATGATTGATTCTACATTACTTGCAACCGATACATCAGTCACGAAGGGCGGTTTTGAGTACTTCACAAACTATTACTGGAGAGTGAGAGCAAAGAACGATTTCGGATGGGGTGATTTCAGTTATTACTTTAAGTTCCAGACAGAGGTCGGACCTCCGAACCTTGTATATCCCGCGAACAATTCGCTCGGCATTATTCCGACTGTAACGCTCGACTGGGATGTAGCTCCCGGAGCGGCAACATACAGGATGCAGTTATCCGCTGACTCGACCTTTGCAAGCACAATACTTAACGTAGCCGGATTGCCCACATCGCAATATACAGTACCAGGCGGCTTCCTTTCAATACTTACAAATTATTATTGGAGAGTTAATTCTACAAACGTTAACGAAACAAGTATCTATTCTCCTGTATGGAAATTCAGGACAATGGGAGCTCCGGTTGTAATTAACCTCGTATCACCTGTAAATAATGCAATCAACGTACCGGCATTAAATACAGTATTCAAATGGAACAAAGGACAGGATCAGACATTACGTCCAATAGGAGATAATGGAAAGACAATCAGCGACGGAAAAGATTTGAACTCAAAGAACACAGGAAAGACAGGCAAAATAACAACAGGCACAGATGAACCAACATTAGTCTCGAAATACTGGTTTGAACTCGTAACTGATACTGTAGCGATGACAGGCCTCGTGCAGGATACAACACTTACAGATACAACGAAAACAATAGCAAGTCTGAGTAACATGACTGCCTATTACTACCGCGTAAAAGGCAAGAATGAGATAGGATGGGGCAGCTTCAGTCCGTGGAATAAATTCACGACAACAGTCGCCTTACCGGCTCTGTTAACACCGGCAAATAATGCGGTTGACGTAGTGCTGTCTCCTGTTCTTGACTGGAGCAACGTTGCAACGGCAACAAGTTATGATGTGCAGGTATCTGCGGATGCAGGATTCTCAACGTTATTATATAACGTGGACGGACTCCCGACATCTGATTATACAATAGCGGTACCGCTCAGCGTATTTACAACATACTACTGGAGAGTACGTGCAACCAACGCGAACGGAACATCACCGTATTACTCGTCGCCGTTCATATTCAGGACAGTCCCGAACGCTCCTCTGGCGCCGGCACTTCTTACGCCTGCCAACAACTCTACGGGATTAACACTGCCCGTAACGCTGGTATGGTCGAAAGTGCTTGATGCCTATTCATACAGACTGCAGGTAGCCACGGACGCTGGGTTCACGGCGCTTGTATTCAACGACGGAACATTAACCGATACATCAAAAGTAATACCGGGACTCCAGCCTGTAACAACATATTACTGGAGAGTAAACTCGACTAACACAGCGGGCACGAGTGCATACTCAAGTACGTGGAACTTCCGCGCACTCGGAGTACCGAACCTCGTTACACTGCTCAGTCCTGTTAACGGAGCGATTGACCAGCCGACAACTCTGACATTCGTCTGGAGTGCGGCAACAGAACCGTTAGCAAGACCACTCGGCGGAAAACAAAGCAGTGATGATCCGCTGACAATCAGCAAATACTACTTCGAACTTACGCGCGATACAGTAACACTCGCAGGTATCTACCGTGACTCGACTGCCTCAGACACTACACTGACAGCCGGCGGACTGCTGACAAACCGTGACTACTTCTGGAGAGTAAAAGCACAGAATCAGACCGGTAACGGTTCATTCACAGGATGGAACAGATTCAAGACAATAGTCGCCAACCCGATAGTACCTGTACTGGTACTGCCTGCGAACAACGCGGTAAATCTTGCAACAACGGTGATATTCCAGTGGAGAAAAGTGAACGACAACGTTGACCTGCCAACTGTAAACAAGACAGGTAAAACCGAGACTGATGATCCGCTGGCGATAAGCAAATATTACTTCGAACTGACACCCGATACTGTAACATTCACGGGAATCTACCGCGACTCGACAGTTGCGGGACCGTCAGACACAACACTCACACGTGCGGGACTGACAAACAACACTGCGTACTTCTGGAGAGTAAGGGCAAGGAATCAAGCAGGACTCGGACCGTTTGCAAGCTGGTTCAAGTTCACGACGATAGTTGCAACACCGATAGCACCTGTACTCACGGCGCCGGCAAACAACTCAACCGGCGTATCTCTGACACCTGCCCTGAGCTGGGGTGCTGTAACCGGAGCGCTTAGCTACAGAATCCAGGTATCAACGGACAGCCTGTTTGCAACAAGTCAGTTTGATACATCGGGCATAACGGCAGTAACCTTAACAGTTCCTGCAAACAAACTCACGGGACTTACTAAGTACTACTGGAGAGTAAATGCAACGAATGCGGGCGGAACAGGACCATATTCAATAGTCTGGAACTTCCGCACACTTCAGAACCTTACGCTCAACCTGAAAGTATATCTTGAAGGCTTCTGGAACGGCACGGCACAGGTATCCGATACAACAACGGTATATCTTGCGAATGCCACGACGCCTTACGCTTATGTTGACACGGTTAAGGTAATCCTCTCTACTACCGGTACTTCGGCAATAAACTTCACGAAGGCACCGAACGGCAGTTACTACATCGTAGTAAATCACAGAAACCATCTTGATACGTGGAGCAAGCTCCCGCAGGCATTCGTAACGAATGTTGCGGTAGCATACGACTTCACCACGGCGGCAAACAAAGCCTTCGGCGACAACATGAAACAGGTCGGAACAGTTTGGGTGCTTTACGGCGGAGATGCTAACAAGGACGGAGCTGTTGACGCGCTTGATGTGGCGCTGTTTATCGTACAGTTTGGTAACAGCGGATATTTGAGCTGTGACTTCAACGGTGACGGCTCGGTTGACGCACTTGACGTCCCGATAATAGTAGCCAACTTCGGACTCGGCAAAGCAGTCCCGACGCTCGACGGCGGAAACGGACAGCCCGGAAACATCAATAAAGGCAAGGTAATAGAAGAGATACAAAAGAAATACAAACTGAACGG
>JAPLFI010000253.1 GCA_026390755.1 Ignavibacteriota bacterium | reverse complement strand
TGAATCCGAAGGAAACTCCTTCCCGAAATTCCTTCCGGCTGTAAATTTTAAATTGAATACATTCGCAAAATCGTAATCAATTCCGATAATCTGATAATTCTTATTATCTTCGGTGCCGACTCTGCAAATTCCGCCTGCATCCCACCATGATTGCTTGCCGGGAACATCAGTAGTTGAACAAAAATTTATGATACCCGGGTTTTTTAGTAGTTGTTCTTTAAATACATTTAATTTACCCTGGTATGTTGTATCCCTTACCCTCGGAGCTCTGATGATAATTTTCTCATCCATGCTAAATCCCAAATCCTGATTTTTCATGAATGTTATCTGCCGGAAAACAGCGAAGGTGCATATAAGCATTACCAGCGCCATCAGGAACTGGAATCCGACAAGGACTTTTCGCAGATTTATTCCGTGTGCGGAATTACCTATTTTACCCCTCAGCACGGCAACAGGTTTAAACGAAGAAAGAACGATTACAGGATACAAACCTGAGAGGAAAACACCTATCAGAAACATAAGAGCAACGGTAATCCAGAACCATTGCTGAGCCCAGATACTATATTCAACCGGTGTTCCCGTTATCTGACGGAAAACCGGAAGGAACAATGCCGTTAATAAAAATGCAGATAAAATAGCAGCTAAATTTATCATCACCGTTTCTGAAAATAACTGCACCATCAGCTGACTGCGTGTTGCGCCCACAACCTTGCGCAGTCCCACTTCTTTAGCCCTCGTCAGTGAACGGGCAGTGGAGAGATTTATGTAATTTACCCAGGCGATAATAATTATAAAGACTGCAATTACGGAGAGGAATTTTACGGTGTCCTTGTTGCCGTTAACTTCATGCTCCTGCATAAATTGCGAAGTGAGGTGAATATCATTCAAAGCCTGCAGGGGGAATTCACAGGTTAAATTGTATTGTTTCAGTGCCTCGGAAAATTCGGTATCCACAATTCCCGGCAATTTTTTCTCAAATGCGGACATGTCGGTTTGAGGTTTAAATAAAAGATACGTAAACCAGCCGCTGTCGCCCCACGAATTTTCAACATCCTGACCATAGAGATTGATAAGACTCGGATAGGATAACATTATGTCAAATTTCAAATGTACGTTTCCGGGAATATCTTCGAATACTCCCGTAATTTTATAGTCAACTTTTTTATCAACACTGATGGTTTGTCCGACGGGGTTTTTATCGCCGAAATATTTATTGGCAGTTGACCGGGAAATGAATGCTGTATTTGGTTCCTTTATACCGCTCAGAGGATCGCCTTCAATGAACTTATATTTGAATATTTCAAAGAAATCAGATTCCGCGAAATACATTCTCTCTTCAATGAATTTATTTTCCGAATGAGAAACGGATGCGCGGTATCGGAACAGCCGTGCAACTTTCTCAACTTCGGGATACGACTGCCTGATACGCAATCCGGCGGGCGGACAGCATGAAGCAAAACGCACCGATTGACCGTCCTGATCCGTGCGTTCATAGCGGAGCCTGTAAATGCGGTCGCTGTTCTCTTGAAATCTGTCGTAACTCTTTTCGTAATTTACGAAATACAGAATCAGCAGACATGCCGCCATTCCGATAGCAAGCCCCAGAATATTGATAAACGAATATCCTTTATACCGGAGTATATTTCTAAAAGCAACAATAATATAATTTTTAAACAATTTTGCCTCCTGCGGGATTAAAAAATTTTATGTTTAAAGAACACAAGTGAGTTAAAAAAGACCGGCAGCTATACATGAAATTTATCGTTGAAATTTTCGATTACAATCTGACCGTCAAATAAATGGACTACCCTTCTGCCGTATTCCGCATAAGCAGGGGAGTGGGTTACCATAACCACCGTAGTTCCGGATTCATTCATGTCACTCAGCATTTTCATCACTTCATCGCCGTTTTTTGAATCTAAATTCCCCGTCGGTTCATCGGCTAATATCAATTTCGGACTGCTCACAATTGCGCGTGCAACCGCGGCTCTCTGCTGTTGCCCTCCGGATAATTGCTGGGGGAAATGATTTTTCCTGTGTATTATTTCCATCCGTTCCAGAACGGCATTAACTTTCTTCTTTCTTTCGGCAGTAGTAACCTTCAGATATAATAACGGAAGCTCGACATTTTCAAACACAGTCAGCTCGTCAATAAGATTAAAGCTCTGAAAAACGAATCCGATATTTTCTTTTCTCAGAAGTGCGCGTTGTTTTTCGGAAAACTTTGCCACATCGGTTCCGAAAAGTTTATACTCTCCTTCGCTCGGATTATCAAGAAGTCCGAGAATATTCATCAATGTTGACTTACCGCAGCCCGAGGGTCCCATTACCGAGACAAATTCCCCTTCCTTGATATTCAGTGAAATATTATCAAGGGCAAGGGTTTCAATTTCTTCCGTCCTGAAGATTTTTTTCAGGTTCTCAGTTTTTATCATTTATTTTCCTCCGTTTATTTACACTTACATCCCGGAATTTATATCCCGGTGAGTTTACTACCGGAATCCTGTTTACAATTCACAAAGATTCAGTGCGTGTTTTATTATTTAAGAATTAGTTTTTCGATATCCCCGTAATTTTCATAAGAAGATGTAATTACTTTTTCACCGGGTTTCAATCCGCCCAGTATTTCATAAAACTGCGGATTCTGCCTGCCAATTTTAATGGACCTTTTAACGGCAAAAGAACCGGAATTATCTATTACAAAAATCCATTGTCCGCCGGTTGCCGAATAGAATCCGCCGTTTTCTATAAGTATTGCTGATGACACATCACTAAGCTGAAGTCTTATGTGAACGGTTTGTCCCCGGCGAATACCCTCCGGCTGTACCTGAGAAAAAAGAAGGTCAATTAAAAATTTCCCGTTGCTTACCTGCGGATAAACAGTTTTAACGTTTAACTGATAAACTTTTCCGTTAAAATTATATTCACACGTCTGACCTTCGCGGACTCTGGCTATATAATGCTCGTCAACTTCAGCGCGGACCTTATACGAATCTGTGTTATCTATACGGCCGAGCTTATATCCCGAGCCGACTGACTGACCAATCTCGGCATTCAGTGAAGTTAACTGTCCCTTAATCGGTGCGCGGACAGTGAGGTTTGCCAGCTGATCTTCCACTAATTTCAGATATGTTTTTGACCTTTCAAAATTATCTTTGCTTTGTTTAACAAGCTGAGTACTTGT
>JAPLFI010000511.1 GCA_026390755.1 Ignavibacteriota bacterium | reverse complement strand
TTATGGTGGGATTGTACCAGGACAAACATAATAAATATTTTAAAGAGTACTAATATAAACCCAAAAGATATTCTCTCAGTCGGTATTTCATACCAGATGCACGGACTTGTCATTATTGACGCGGATTTGAAAGTTCTCAGACACGCAATTATCTGGTGCGATAGCCGGGCTGTGGATGCCGGTAATAAAACTATCGGCGACTTAGGCAAAGAATTATTTAAGATTAAAATGAAAAATTATCCGGGTAATTTTACGGCTTCCAAGTTAAAATGGGTCAGAGAAAACGAAGCCGATATTTTCAACCGTATCTATAAATTCATGCTTCCCGGAGATTATATTGCCTTTAAACTGACCGGTGAAATAAAAACTACTCCAACAGGCTTATCGGAAGCAATTTTATGGGACTTTTGTAATAATTCAATTTCCGCAGAATTAATGAATTATTACGGCTTTCCGACGGATATAGTTCCGGAAGTCTGCGATTCTTTCTCGCAACAGGGATTTCTTTCGGAATCCGCCTCTTTCGAACTCGGAATACCCGCGGGTATTCCTTTAACATACAGGGCGGGCGACCAGCCCAATAATGCTTTTTCGCTGAATGTTATGAATCCGGGAGAAGCCGCCGCAACCGCCGGAACATCAGGCGTAATTTACTACATCGGAGGAGATAATATTTTTGACGATAAGAACCGGATTAATAAATTTTATCATGTTAATAAATTGCAGGGCTCCCTGCTTTGCATAAACGGAACAGGGATACTATACAAATGGCTGAAAAATGAATTGTTCGGCGGTAATGTTTCTTATGAAGAAATGAATAAACTGGCGGAAACTTCTCCCCCGGGTTCAAAAGGACTTTTTGCTTATCCGTTCGGGAATGGCGCAGAAAGAATTCTGGAAAATTCATTTTCCTCGGCGTCTTTTACCGGCATTCAGTTTAATTTACACTCAGGGGCGGATATCATCAGGGCGTCGCTCGAAGGAATTTGCTTTGCTTTTAAATACGGTCTCGGTATAGCGAAGGAATCGGGTGCGGAAATAAATAAAATCAGAGCGGGTAATTCCAATCTTTTTTTATGCAAACTGTTTCGCGAAATATTTTCCGCCGTTACGGAATCGTCCCTGGATATATATGACACAAACGGTGCTGTCGGTGCCGCAATAGGAGCAAGCGTAGGACTAAGTCAGAATAAAATAACTGAGGAAGCCTTCGAAAATTTTAAACCTGTCATTTCCATTAAACCTGATGAAATGCTTATAAAAGAATACAGGAAATTATATGAAAAGTGGAAATCGGGTTTGGATTATACTTTCGGTTTATAACGATAATTCCCGCGTATATTTCGGCATTCAGAAATATGATTGAAAAGCATAATATAATTAACAACACTTTAAAACTTAAATAACTTTTAATTTATGTCCGCAGAATATTTTCCGAAGATAAGTAAAATAAAGTTTGAAGGAAGAGCAAGCGAAAATCCGCTCGCATTCAAATTTTACGATGAAAATAAAGTAATAGGAAATAAAAAAATGAAAGAGCATCTGCGGTTTGCGGTTGCTTACTGGCATAGCTTTTGTAATAAAAATTCCGATCCTTTCGGCGAAGGTACAAGGGTCTTTCCCTGGGAAGTTAATGGTAATCCGATGCAGACAGCTAAGAATAAGCTTGATGCCGCTTTTGAGTTTATGCAAAAAATCGGAATTGGATATTACTGTTTTCACGACAGGGATATTGCCCCTGAAGGAAACAGTATATTCGAAACAGAGAGTAATCTGCGGACTCTTATTGATATAGCTAAGAAAAAACAGTCGGAAACCGGGATTAAACTTATCTGGGGAACGGCAGATCTCTTTTCACACCGCCGGTATATGAACGGAGCCGCCTCGAATCCTGAATTCGGTATTCTGTGCCGTGCGGCGGCTCAGGTGAAATCCGCGATAGATGCAACTATAGAACTCGGCGGTGAGAATTATGTTTTCTGGGGTGGGCGTGAAGGATATTCTTATCTTTTCAATACGGATATGAAAAGAGAGCTTGAACATCTCGGAATGTTTTTTAAAATGGCACGGGATTACGGCAGAAGCAGAGGGTTCAAAGGCGTTTTCATGATTGAGCCGAAACCTATGGA
>JAPLFI010000245.1 GCA_026390755.1 Ignavibacteriota bacterium | reverse complement strand
GATTGACAAACAGATGCAATATGATGATTACATCTCTGATGAAAAGCTGACTGACAGACGCCATAGTTTGTATATCAATATTCATTGACCTGGTGTAATATAACAGATAAACTGAAAATTTCTTTAAATTTGGTAAGTTGAAATATACTGAAAACAGATCCGGCTGCTGAGTATATTTTATTTTGATATTTATTATTCAATGTCGTTTAGTTAGGGAAAAATAGTTAATAAATAGGGATAAAACAAGTTCTTTGAAAAGCTGATTATTGGTGATGTTTATTATCTTAGGAGTATAATGAGCACTATTGTAAAGCTGTAAAAAAGTCAAAATTTCGTGAAAAATCAATTAGTAACATAACCAAAACCATTGAAGATGAAGAAATTAACTGCCGTTCAAAAGACGGCTTTACAGGAGTATTCTCACGAGACCGGAAATTAAATTTCAAAACGACAGTGGTTTTCATAACAAGAGGAGTAAAGAGTTCGCTGCAAAGGGAGTTGGATTGCTTCTATAAAGAGGTAACGGGAAGTGATTTCAACATCCGGGAAGTTACTAAAGGAGCCTTCACGCAAGCCCGGTCAAAGCTCAGCTACGAAGTATTTATTAAAATGAATCAAAGTGTAAATAGCACTTTTTACTCAGAGGCTCCTTACCAGGTATGGAACAACATGCGGGTATTATCAGTGGATGGAACAAGGCTGGTTTTACCAAATCATAAAAGTGTTAAAGAAGAGTTTGGGGAACACAGTTTTGGACCCAAGGCTGACAGCAAACGTTCACTGGCGATGGGTTCATTTTTATATGACCCGATCAATATGCTCACCCTTGATGCCCAAATAGCACCATATGCATCAAGCGAAAGGGAACTGTTATATAAACATCTTGAGAAAGTTAAGAAAGGTGATTTGCTGTTACTCGACAGGGGATATCCCAGCCTTGCTCTGATATTCTTACTTACTGCCAGAGGTATTGGTTTTTGCATGAGGATGAAAGAAAACTGGTGGCTTAATGTAAAAGAATTTTCGGAGAGTGGCAGGGAACAAAAGTTTGTAACATTCCGTTTGCCGCCAAAAGACAGGGAACTGTTAAAAGATTATCCGTGGATATATGAAAAGGCAATTAAATGCCGGCTCGTTAGTATCAGTCTGCCAAATGGAGAAAAAGAAATCCTTTGTACATCATTGATGGACATAGGTAAATATCCCGTAGAAGATATTGGGGAACTTTACCACTACCGGTGGAACGAAGAGGAAGCGTACAAACTTTTTAAATCAAGGATGGAGATAGAAAATTTCTCGGGAAAAACAGCCCTTGCAGTTAAGCAGGACTTTTTTGCTAAAGTATTTATCATGAGCCTCTGTGCGGATCTTGCATTTCCAATTGAAGAAAGGGTAAAGAAAGAATATGAGCAGGAAAAAGAACTCAAACACCATCAAAAAATAAACAGGACAAATGCATTGTCAATGACCAGAGAAATATGCATAGGTCTTTTTCTAAAGAAACTGATAAAAAGAGCGTTAAAGGCTTTTGATAAAATTGTTAAAGCCACAAGAGAAATAATAAGACCTGACAGGAAAAATGAACGAAAGCATCACCTGAAAAGGCTTTATCATATGAATTATAAAAGATTATAGCTTAACTAAACGACATTGACATAAGAATGTAAATTTGTATTAAGATTTCAATCAAGGCAGATAATCTGTGTGAATGGACGCGATAATAAATCAGGTTCATATATCAACCCGCTTATCTTCTTTAAGATCTGATGGTTTATTTTTAAGATGTAAATATCAACAGGATGAAAATATTCAGTTCTGAACAGATAAGAGCGATCGATGAATTTACAATTAAGTACGAGACCGTATCTTCAGCAGAGCTTATGGAGAGAGCTGCAGGGCAGCTCTATAAATGGATCACAGGACGATTTGGCAGAACTGACCGTATTATAATTTTTACTGGTCCGGGAAATAATGGTGGTGATGGCCTTGCTCTTGCAAGAATGCTGGTGTCGAACAGGTATAATGTTGAGATATATTATCTTAATTTCACAGAAAACAGGTCAAAAGACTGGGAAATGAATTTAAAGCGTT
>JAPLFI010000379.1 GCA_026390755.1 Ignavibacteriota bacterium | reverse complement strand
TAAGAATATCTCCGTGAGTGCTATCAATAACAGAAATTACTTCCTTGAAATATTTATTCAGGCAAATAAATTTTCCTTTTACAGGCTGGAATAAATCGGCGATGCAGTCATAAGCCAAATCTTTTTTAGTAAGTCCGGTCTTCTGTAACACATCATACGACACTTTCGAAATTGTTATCGCGGACATAGACATACTTCTGCAAACCTCAATGAACTCATTGAGGTCCTTCGAATCAGTGACAAACTCAAGAACCGATTTTAATAATTCTTTCATTTGAATATTGGAAAAATGGAGTTATAAGATTGCTATTCCTGAATTCTTTATTTCCCGAACAAATAAATCATTAGATATTAAATGACCAATAAAAAGACACCAGATATAATGCTTATTTTGAAATAAACTCCCGGCGACGGGTATATCCTTTGCTGCCAATTCTACACAATATTTTACTTGTTCTTCAATTGTCATGAAATAAAATAACAATTATAACTGCTAAAAAATACAATATTTGTCTTCTCATATTTTAAAATTTTTTACGATAAAATATTTTATTTCACGACCTGAAACACAAAAAATAATATTTTTCACGGCAAGTACCCCGGCGAAAATGAAATCATCAATTCAAATAGTAACTATTTTGTATGTGTATGTATTAATTTCGAAAACATTTTGACATATATTTATGTTTTCCAAAATAACGGTAGTTTCCTTAATAAATATAGAAATAACAGTAACTAGAAAATAAGCATCCTTTCGGTTTTTAAAGCTGATTTATATATTAAGAGCAATCAGCAATCCAAGAATAATAGATATTATCCAGAGCATAATGCCGAAGGCGATGCTTTTCCCGCCGGTTTTCTTAATGGTGCGAGCGTTAATCGCATAACCAACCATAAAAAGCGCGGGCGACATAAGCTGTTTGCCGAGCTGAGCGATGTATTTATAAAAATCGAAATTCAGAAACGTTGATAATAATGAAGCTATCAGGAACAATCCGATAAAGTAAGGAAATTTTGAATTGCTTTTTGTTTTATACAGGAATTTATACATTATCGTAAGCGGAATAATCCAGAGTGTACGCGTGAGTTTGAGAATAGTCGCATATTGCAGTGATATGTCGTTCACTGATGCCGCTCCTACGACGGAGCTCGTGTCGTGTATGCTCAGCGCGCACCATGTGCCGTAAACCTCGGGGGTTAATTGCATTTTCATCCATATCAGCGGAAATACAAACAGCGCGACTGCATTCAGAATAAACACCACTCCGGTTGAAACTGCAATCTCATCGTCATTTGCATCTATCACACCGGATACTGCGGCAATAGCGCTTCCGCCGCAGATGCAGGTACCGACGTTAATAAGCGATGCAATTTTTTTCTCAAGACGGAATAATTTCGATAAAAGCATACCCGCAATAAGAAGAACAATAATGCCCGCGGCAGTCTGCAGAATTCCTTTCGAACCAACGGTTATAATCTGATGGAAATTAAGAGCGAAGCCGATGAGTACTATCGCGGATTCGAGTGTGTATTTTCTGTATTTACCCAGTAAAGGAGGTGAATAAAAATATTTTGTAAGCCCGAGCGCAATCCCCGCGAGCAAAGCCCATACGGGAGATATGAACAGTGTCAGAATTACAAAAAGATAAAATACATATTTACTTTTGAAGTATATTAACAGACTTAATTATTAATTATTGAATTAAGTAGAATATAGTATTTTTTTTAATGTTAAAATGTACATAAACCGTTTATTCCGGCAAACGCTGTATTTTAATTTTTTTGATTTTGTGTGCGGAAAAACCGCACAAGTGTGCGGTTTTACGTATCGGGAGCGTAGTATTTCTATGTATGATATTTTCCATTTTTATAAAGCGGGCAATATGATAAATTGCTTAAATAATTTTTTTTAAAAT
>JAPLFI010000310.1 GCA_026390755.1 Ignavibacteriota bacterium | reverse complement strand
AAATCCTCAATGTTTATTAAACTGTCTGATTTTAAACCTGCGGCGTTTAATAATTCTTCGCTCGAAAGTGTTATGTTTCCCTTTACCGTAATTCTGCCGAATAATTTATCGTTTCTCCATTTATTTGCAAAAAGGATAAGAACGGCGATAATCACAACCAAACCTGAACCCAGAAAATACTTTATGACTTTTCTTTTCTTCATTTTATTTTATTCTCAAATAATCATTTATGAATTTCTCGCACAATAAAGTTATGTCTCCCGCTCCCTGAAAAATTATTGTATCACCTTTTATAATTACTTCCGATAATTTCCTTAAAAGATCGGAATTAGATTCAAAATAATATGCCGGGGAAGTACTCGTATAAGCTTTTCCTTTTAGTTCTTTTAAAATAAGATATGAACTAACGCCGTCAATTTCCGGCTCCCTCGCGGGATATACCCTGGTAAGAAAAACAACATCATTTCCTTTCAGCGAATCCGCAAATTCTTTGAAGAATTGTAAAGTCCGTGTATATGTATGCGGCTGAAATACCGTAATCACTCTGCCTGAAGAATTTTTTACGGCATGATTTTTGACTGCTTCAAAAGATTTCATAATTTCAGTCGGGTGGTGCGCATAATCATCAAAAACAGAGACTTCTTCTCCAAAAAGTTCTCCGAATTTAAGCTCAAGTCTCCTTTTAAGTCCTGTAAATTCACTTAAACTTGTTTTAATATTTTCTGTTTCGATTCCCGCCGTTATACAGGCAGCGAACGACGCCGTGGCATTATAGACATTATGTTCTCCTGTAATAATCAAGCTTATATTATCAATTGCGTTTTTCACAGAAACATCTTTTGTGTGATTATTTATGCGATATAGTGTCTGTTTACCACTAAACTGTATTTCTTCAATTTGGAAATCCGCGTCCGGAGACTTTCCAAAAGTTTTCACTTCATAAGTGATTTCTTCGGCAGAACTTTTTTTTGATTGCGTTTTTAAAAAGTTTTTACCGGGGACTACGGTTTTTTTATCAGTTAAGAGAGACATAGTATTATCATCGTCAGCATTCGCAATTATTTTAAGGTCCTTTTTCCCGTAACTGCAGAATTTGGTAAAAGCAGCTTTAACTTCATCAAGATTTTTAAAGATATCAGTATGGTCAAGCTCAAGATTATTAATTACAATAACATCCGCTTTCAGTGCAAAAAAACTTCTGTCATATTCATCTGCTTCAACAACTGCGATATTACCGTTACCGATTCTTGATGATCCGCCTTCCAGAAAATCGAGATTACCGCCGACGAATACAGTAGGATCCGCTCCTGCGTCAATCAAAATCTTTGCAATTATTGACGTAGTTGTTGTTTTACCGTGCGTACCGCTTACAGCAATTAAGAACTTACTATTCACTATACTACCGAGCATTTCCGCGCGTCTTACCTTTTTGATATTCTTCGTTGAGGCTTCCCTTATTTCAGGATTATTTTGTTTAATGGCAGAACTGTATATCACAATATCAATATCGGAAGTAACGTTTTCAGGCGCCTGAAGTGGATAAATTGTTGCACCGGATTTTTTAAGCCTGTCAGTTATATATCCCGTGCCGATATCACTTCCCGTGACTATTATACCTGATTCGAGCAGGTAATCTGCAATACCGCTCATGCCTATTCCGCCGATACCGATAAGATGCGCCTTTTTAACACCATCAAGCATATTTATATCTTTGTTTTCCATTATCTGTTCACATGGAACTTTTTAGAAAGTGTTTTAAATTCATTAATTAATTTCTGTTCATCGTAAAATTCACTGAGCCTGATACGAAGATATCTTTTTCTGTTTTTTAGTTTTATTTTAATTTTTCTTATCGGGCTTCTGTTCCGGTAATTCTTTTTCATTTCCCTTGAAAAGCCTATACCGATTATTTCGCCGATAATAATTTCCCTGGTTCCAAACCTGTTTCTGAATATTATTCTGTCATGCATAAATTCAAGTTCTTTTCCTTTTATCAGGTTTATTATCAGAGCTATCATCGCGTATAAGATAAATATGAATGTTATGTAAATAATCGGGTCTTTATACTCTATACTGAATTCACCCGCCGCAATGCTTCCCCTTACAAAGGAATAAATAATCAGGAACATCAAATAAATTATTAAGAGCTTGTAATATAAATCATGCCTCGATTTATATATTCGTTTAAGATCTTTCTGTTCCATCAGTTTCTCCGTATTTTAAATATTTCTTCCAATATTTTTT
>JAPLFI010000098.1 GCA_026390755.1 Ignavibacteriota bacterium | reverse complement strand
TACTTCTTGTTTGATACGTTCTCGGAAATGCCATTGGTTATGAAGCGGATATGTCCCGCCTTCAGTCCAAGTATCTGTAAACAGAAAATGCGACCATGAATCTTCTACTTTCACGTAATCAAGCCATACGTCAACTTTGCCGAGCCATTTTACCATATAATCAACTGAATCTAATGGATCGTTGTCTGTTCTTTCTGATAATTTTAACCCTAACACGGATAATGTTGTATCAGATGTGTTTGGATCTTCATAATTAAAGTATCTCTCAAGGTAACAACCGTTATACCAACCAATTAATAACGGATCATATTTAATAAAATTTTTACATTTTATTAAAGTAGAGTCACATTTCCCGTTCAGTTTTCTGATATATACCATAACAACGGCTGTATCGGGATTTGCTTTTGCATAAGTTGAATCTATACGCATTCTCGGTTTTACATACCATCTGTTTTTATATTCAAGCTGTTTGATATCCGAAAATGATCTTTCCCAGCAACTGCTGTTCGTGTTATCGTCAACAATCCTCGTATCGTTTATTTGTTCACGGTTTTCATATAAGTCTTTAACCATAAAGCCTGCGGTATCTCTTCCAACCACGCATCGGCGGCATCTTACCTGTTCATTCATCCAGTATTCATTTGTATCATGACCTGTTTGTGATGAATTATACCCGTATCCCGGGAATAGATTACTCCATGTACCCGGGTCTTCAGCCTGATATATAGACTGCTGTCCGTAAGCAGGACGCCTTATTTTTTCACGTTGAAAAATCAGTGAATTATCGCTTGATATTTGATTCCAGTCATTGATTACGCCTCTCATAGCACTGGCATAATTGCTTATATCTTCAAAAAAACCGCCGTCTTTTTGCCCGATGGACTGGTAAACGGAGTCAATAGTGTCAAGAAAAGCGCAATAACTCTGCATCATATTGTAATTCAAATCTCTGTACCAGTGATTGTGTGTTGAAGTATCTCTTAATTGGTTGAGAAAATAAAAGTTGAGAGGTCCTAAATAGAACCTATTTTTCATATTACTATTGTTGTTATTCTGTGAATTAATATCAGACAGAGAAAAAGCAATAAATAAAACCGACATTATAACACATATATTAAATTTTAATTTTTTCATGTTTTTTACCTCCTATAGAGAATAATAATGATTAAAAATTAAGCCTGTTTACATGCATAATAAGTTCACTTCATGTAAACAAGCTTCCTGGATTTAATAAAAACATTGTTTTGCTTAGAGTCTGTTACAGTCATTCTATACACATATATACCGGAGGATAATTTCATTTTGCCGACGTCAATCCCCGCAAAGTAATTACCCGCGAGGAAATACTCGTTGTTATATATTCTCACCACCTCTTTGCCGGTTATGTCATACACGGCAAGCGAAACATAAGAGGGTATTGACACGGAGAAGTCTATTCTTGTTGATGAATTAAATGGGTTTGGATAGTTTTGCTCGAGTTTAAAGATATCGGGTTTTTCGGTAATGCCGGAATTTATACCGGTGATTATAACTTGTCCGCCGCCGTCATTTGTGCGTATAAAAGTACTCCAGCCAGTATCTTTATTATAAAAATCAATACCAGAAAACCTTCGCTGAATACTAGTATCCGGCTGCTGGAACCCCCAGTTTACTCCTCCATTTGTTGATACCCAAATTATACCACGGTTTTGACCATTACTAAAAGTACGCACTCCATAATCACCAAATATTGTATCTTTATAAATTACCTTAAATTTGTTCATTACATTAAATAAAATGCCATTATTAGTAGGCATGTAATATGCATTCCAGTTTAATCCTCCGTTTGTCGTTTTTTTCATGTTATCTCCCGTTGCCGCAAATCCGGTTTTTTCATCGAGGAAATATAATTGACTGGAATAGCCAACATCCATAACACGGAACCAGTTAATACCGCTGGTTGTTGTCTTCCAGACTTCTTCATAATTTTGAGACCAGCCTATATATTCTCCGTTTAACTTATTCCGGAGGAAGAAAACCCTTCCGAATCCCGTATTACCGGACTGGACGATCCAGTTGACTCCTCTGTTTGTTGTTCTCCATAGATAAGGCACACCTCCGGCTGTACCGCCCACCCAGCCGGTATCGCGGTTCACGAAGGATATGCCGTTC
>JAPLFI010000568.1 GCA_026390755.1 Ignavibacteriota bacterium | reverse complement strand
TTCTCATGGCGCTTCTATAAATAACTCACTTGAATTAAATTATCTATTTTTTTAGATTCAAAAACAATAAAATGAATAAAAATATTTATTAAAGAATAATTTTACACAAAGATGTCCGTTAAATTAACTAAAGTTCTATTCACATGCCTGATATCACTGTCTTTTTATTCGGGGATATCCTTCGCACAGATTGATACTGCTGCAATTGTCATACTCGACAAAATGAGCGACGTTGTCACAGGTCTGGAGTCATGCAGTTTTACGCTGAAGACGGAATATGATATTTATAATATCGACCTGGGACTCGTAAAACATTCCGACGAAAAGAAGGTTTTCATGAAAGCACCAGACAAAATGATGGTAAGCAATAAAGGAGATAAAGGAAACAAGTCTCTTTATTATGACGGAAAAACATTCACATACTATTCTGCCGATAATAATCAATACGCTGCTATACCGGCACCTCCGACCATCATGGAAACAATAGACAGTATCAGCAATGAATATGGAGTCGATTTTCCCGCTGCTGATTTATTTTATGAAGACCTCGTGGATAACATAATGGAAAATGCGGATGCGGTTGCATACCTCGGCATTACAGAAGCAGGCGAAAAAGAATGTCACCATGTAGCGGGAAAGAATAATGAAATAACATTTCAGTTATGGATAAACGTTGAATCATTTCTGCCCGAAAAGCTGGTTATAGTTTATACGAATAAGCCGGCGAATCCGCAGTATTTAGCTGTATTTGCGGACTGGAAACTTAACCCGTCACTGGAAAATTCAATGTTTATATTTTCGAAGCCAAAGGACGCAGTGGAAATCAGGTTTTCAAAGAAACAACTTTAATAATTATTTACTAATAATTTTTAAATAAATATTATGGACACCAAAATAAGCTTAATATTAGTATTCGCGGCAATGCTTGTCATTACATCACTACCGGACGATAGCATCGCACAGCGCGTTAGAACAGGAAACACGGGGTCGAGAAGCGGCAGCCGGTCACCCGGAAATACAAACAGGTCAACCATCTCCGGAAGGGATGTAAATAAACCCAGTACGAGCAACAGGGACTTCGGTCAGGTTGAAACGCGCAATAAGGATATCAACGATAATAAAAGCAGGGATAAAGTAAATACAGGTGACGTAAACAACGGTAACAGGAATGATATTAACAACGGCAACAGGAATGACATTAACAACGGTAACAGGAATAACATTAATAACGGAAACATTAACAATATAAATGTCTATCACGGTTACAGCGGGTATCATGGATATTCATATCACGGTTATTCTCCTTATTACTGGGGCGCATACTGGCATCCGGTTGGTTTCTTTGTAGCGGCTATGTGGACAACCGCCGTTCTGGTTTCTGTTTCGAACCAGAATTATTACTATTATGAGGGTGTTTATTACGCGCCACAGAATAGCGGCTATGTAGTGGTTGAAGCTCCTTCGGGTGCCGCTATTACGGTACTGCCTTCCGGGTATATTGTCGTGCCGGTAACGTCAACAACTTATTACTACTACGGCGGTGTTTTTTATATTTCAACCGGAAATACATATCAGGTAGTGGAAGCGCCCGTCGGTGCGGTAGTTAATAATCTTCCTGAGGGAGCAGTTGAAATTGAAGTGAACGGTGCAAAACTTCTGAAATATAATAATGCATATTATCAGCCTATATCGCTGAGCGGCGAAGATGCTTATGAAGTTGTACAGATTAAAAAATAATTATTTTAAACATGAATGTGCGGTGAAGTAACACTATGAATCTTTTTAACATAATTTAATTTGAGCGCTATCAACGAAGATACTCCTGCATTGCTTTCCGGCGGAGTATCAAACAAAATTCTCGAAAAATTAAAACTTCATAGAGGCGAAGAATCTTTAGCCG
>JAPLFI010000308.1 GCA_026390755.1 Ignavibacteriota bacterium | reverse complement strand
CATGCTTGGGACTCCTTTCCGGGGTTAATTGTTAGCTAACTATAGTTATTATACCATAAAAATTATTAAATTATTTGGCATAGTAATGGACATCATTACATGCATTTATTTAATCTTGAAATAAAAGAAACTATTTGTTAAGTTTCTAACAAAAAGGATATTAAAAATTTTGAAAACATACAGAATATTATAATTTTGGTATGTATTGTTTTTTAGAAGATTAATTTTTATTATAAGACTTAAAAATATTATTTACTAAATTGGCTTTAAAAAATTATAAGGAGGTTATATGAAAAATTATTTTTTCTTCTTGCTTCTTTTCATTGGTGTTTGTTTTACATACAATATTGAAAATTCCTTCGGTCAATGGGTTCAGTGTGAAGGAATTTACGGCGGAACAATTAATACAATTCTTACTAACGGCTCATACGTTTATGCCGGAATGGATCAGAAAGGTGTAATGTATTCCTCCAATAGCGGAACAACCTGGAATTCTTCATCTCTGACCGATTTGTATGTGCTGGCGCTTGCAAATAGCGGAAGCACTTTATATGCGGGAACCTATGAATCAGGGGTTTTGAGGTCGACCGACAATGGTCTTAACTGGATAACGACATCTTTTACAACAGGCACGTGGTCTCTTGCTGCAAGCGGCGGCAACATATTCGCAGGGACAGATGGAAGCGGTCTCTACTTGTCCACGAATGGTGGTACAAACTGGACGCAAACTTCGCTTAGTGCGCAGAATATATATTCTATCCTGATAAAGAATAATTATATATTCGCAGGAACTTACAACAGTGGCATATATTATTCAACGAACAACGGCACGAACTGGACTCAGACGTCCCTGAACAATAAAACAATTCGCTCGCTTTGCCTCAAAGACAGCACGATATTCGCCGGAACATCCGGCAGCGGTATATATTATTCTACTGACAATGGAATGAACTGGACGCAGGCTTCTATGACCACGCAGACAGTGAAATCAATATTATCCGCAGGAAGCTCACTCCTGTGCGGAACAACCAATAACGGTGTATTCATATCAACAAATAACGGATTGAATTGGACGCAAAGTTCATTGAGCAGTATATCCATCAATGCGCTCGGACAAATCGGGAGCCTGTTACTTGCAGGTGCGGCAGACTTTAAAGGCTTATACACTTCAACAAATAGCGGTTTAAACTGGACAAATTCAGGGCTTAACATTCAGAATGTATATGCACTTACAGCTTCCGGGAGCAATATGTATGCCGGAACGACGGGGAATGGTGTATTCGCTTCGACAAATAGCGGTTCTTTATGGTCAACAACTTTCTTGAATAATAAACTTGTATTTTCTCTATGTATTTATTCAGGAAGTATATTTGCGGGAACGGATGCGTCAGGTGTTTATGTAACTACAAACAATGGTCTAAACTGGACCCAGACATCGCTGAACAACAGGAGCATATATTCGATGACTGTTAACGGCTCTTATATAATAGCAGGAACAGGATGGGGTGTGTACATTTCAACTAATAACGGCGCGAACTGGACGCAAACATCATTGAATGATAAAACCGTATATTCATTAGCCGCTACAGGGAGCAATATTTTTGCCGGCACAACAAATGCGGGGGTTTATCTGTCTGCAAACAACGGTGTAAACTGGACACAGACAGCACTAAATGACAAAAGAGTAAATGCTCTTGCTCTTATGGGAAGCTACATTTTTGCGGGAACTAATGATTCCGGGGTCTTTAGTTCAACCAATAATGGAACAAGCTGGACAAGAACTTCTTTGAATAATAAACTAATATATTCGTTGGCAGTGAGCGGGAGTATTTTATTTGCCGGATCTGCAGTTAACGGCCTTTACGTGTCAACAAACAACGGAGTCGTCTGGTTTCAGAAAAACGAGGGATTTTCAGCTTTAGTTGGAATTCGATGCCTTTTGGTAAACAATAACAATTTATTTGCAGGAACTTACGGTTTATCGGTCTGGCAGAGGTCAATATCTGAAATTTCAGGAATTCAGAATATAAATTCAGGAATTCCGTCTTCTTTTGTACTTTTGCAGAATTACCCGAACCCCTTTAATCCATCAACAAATATTCGGTACGAATTACCAAAAAGCGAATTTGTAAAACTTGTAGTGTTTGATGCACTTGGAAAGGAAATTGAAACGCTCGTAAACGAAAAACAATTCGCAGGTACATACAGTGTTGACTGGAACGCCGCGCAGTATTCAAGCGGAGTATATTTTTACAAATTGACCACGGACAATTACACTGAGACAAAACGAATGGTTTTAGTTAGGTGATTTATTAGATTTACGCGAAGAGTGATAGCGTCATCAAAATAAAATAATATTTAAGTATAATCGTAATTTGTATTTTTAGGTTTTAAAATTAAAAAATACAAAATTATGCTTAAAACCATTTTAGAAAAACTGGAAATAATCGAATTGATGTTAAAGGAACAATCGGTTAAACTGATGGTATTCAATGATGTCTGTAATTATTTAAACATCTCTCGCTCGCATTTGTATAAACTGACTTCAGCGAGTTTAATTCCTCATTACAAGCCGAGCGGGAAAATGCTTTACTTTAAAAAATCAGAAATCGATGATTGGGCTTTGAGGAATCGTGTTAAAACGAATCAGGAGATTGATGCTCTTGCGGATGAATATATGAGGGAGCATTCGAGGAAATGGTGAATAAAATCCGTTAGCAATTCCGTTAGCACTTTTACGAAAAATGGGGATAAAAAGGGTACTATGGGGAAGATAAAAACGTCGAAAACAGCTTAAAATTTGTTATGAATCCCGGACACTGATAGTTATTGCAAATATCATAAATAAGCGTTATTTTTACACTTTTACAACGGAGCCGTAGTTCAGTTTGGTTAGAACGCCTGACTGTCACTCAGGAGGTCGCGAGTTCGAGTCTCGTCGGTTCCGCAAACGAAAAGCCCTGTAAATATTGAGTTTACAGGGCTTTTTTATTTTCTTTAAATATAATGCTTTAATTGGAATTGGACTTTTCTTAATTTAAAATAAGGATAATATTGACTCAAGAAAAGGAGTGTTGCAGATAATCATTCTTATTCGGTGTAAAAAATACGCACGGAATAAGAAAGCCACACCTAAACCCGAAATTTAATCATTTGTTTAATTTCAGCAAGTAAGTAATTTCTGTTTAATTGATAATACCGCTTACTACAGAGGGGGTTACTGCTTCTTAATCAATATTTAATTATCTTTGAAGAAAGATGCAGATACAAATTTAAATACTGTTATACAAAAACAAAATATTATTTATAGGGTCTGAGAAGTTTTTATTTTTATTTCAATAATTTAATTCAATATGAAAAAGATAAATTGGAAGTTTATATTAATATTATTAATTCTGAGCGGAAGTGTTAATGCTCAGTGGGTTTCCAGTAATTTACCATTATCGGGAATTATTAGAAATATTAATTACGTTGACAAAAACGACATTTATGTAAACCAATCATATACATATTTCCCCTTTCCTCAAACTTCAGCAACAACAGTGAGATTATTTAAATCCAATAACAGCGGTGCTTCATGGTATGATATATTTAGCTATGCAGGACAAATGTATCAGTCATTAGGAATGTCTAATGTTTCATTTTTAAATCCTTTAAAAGGTATTTTTGGATTTTCACAAAGTACATCGTCATACATATATAAGACAACGAATGCAGGTGCAAACTGGACTTCAACTGTAATACCATACTCAGGATTTTCACCTGCAAAGTGTAATTATCTTAACGATTCAACATATGTTGTCCTGACTACTACTGGCGGACCTAACTATCAGGTTTTCCGAAGCACAAATTCCGGAATAAGCTGGTCATTTAGTTCGCTTCCGGTTTCGGGATACATGAATAATATGTATTTTTTAAATCAAAATACCGGATTTATAGTAACTTCGGATGGTAATATCTTAAAATCCGTTAATTCTGGTTCAACATGGGATGTTATAAATACCGGTGTATTATCAAACATTATGGATATTTCTTTCCTGAACTCTTCAACAGGTTTTGCCGTGGGAATTATTTCTTTAACAAGTTCTGTTATATTTAAATCCACAAATGAGGGTAATAATTGGTCTGTTATTGATACAATTACAACGGGACAGTTGAATTCAATATCTTGTCAAAATCCATCAGTTGTATATGTTTCAGGAGTTAACAGGGTGATTAAGTCAATTGATTCAGGAGATAACTGGACAGAGATTTTAATTTTTCAGGATGAAGGAAGCGCATATATTTCATGTTACAATAAAGATACTTTGGCTGTCAGTAAATTAAATTCTGTTTACAGGTCTTACAATGGAGGAACTTATGTCAAAGTAAATAGTAATATTATTCCTGATAAATATTCTTTATTACAAAACTATCCCAACCCGTTCAACCCAACAACAAAAATACGATTCACTATTTCTCAATCAGTGTTATCCCCGAATGGGGTTGGCGGGGATCTCGTTCAATTAAAAGTCTTCGACATTATGGGACGCGAAATACAAACCCTCGTAAACGAATCACTACAACCCGGAACGTATCAAGCAACATTCGATGGTTCGAAATTAACAAGCGGGGTTTATTTCTATAGATTAACTTCGGATAACTTCACCGATACAAAGCGCATGCTACTCGTAAAATAACGACAAGGGAGTTGAACTCCATTAAACATTATAAAAATTGGCTGAATTTGGTCTATAAATCAATGTATTTTATGTTTCCCAAATTTGTTGTAGCTTTACTTTTTAACAACGGCATCAAAAAGTAGTTATTAGAGGTGCCCTTAATTACATCTTATGCTATGAAATCAAGAAAGTCGTTTTTTTGCCTGACGATCATTTTCTTATTAGGTGTATTGTTTTTTATTTTTGTCAACAAAAGTGCTGTTTCAAATTTTATAATTCTCTCAGAACAAAAAACCGAAGAAAGTCTTAACACACAGAATTTTTATCAGGATTCTTTTAAATGCAAAACAATGGAACTTCACATTAAACATTTAAAAGATGATTCCGGATATGAAAGCAGATTGCGGGAGTTAGAACGCCTTACTAAAAAATATATTAATAACCTCAAACCGTTTGATACAGCAATAGTTAAAGTGCCTGTAGTTGTTCATATTGTTTATAATACTCCATACCAGAATATTTCAAATGCAAGAGTTCAGTCACAGATTGATATTCTAAATACAGATTTCCGAAGATTAAATTCGGATACATTAAACGCACCGGTACCTTATAAATATCTAGGTGCGGATACACGTATTGAATTTGTGCTCGCAAAAAGAGATCCGTGGGGGAACCCTACGATTGGCATTACCAGAACTCAAACATCTGTTACAATGTTTACTGATGAATCCATTAAATTCACCGGGCAGGGAGGACAAGACATCTGGAATAGAGATAAGTACCTGAATATTTGGCTTGGTAATATTCAATATTACGGAGCATACACTCAGCTTCCGGGGTATTCTCCGAAAACTGACGGAGCGGTCATGCATTACATACTTTTTGGTACAATTGGCAATACACTTTCAGAAAATGCTAAAGGAAGAGTTGCTACTCATGAAATTGCTCATTGGTTTAATCTTCAACACCTTTGGGGAATATCAAATTGTGGAAACGATTATGTAGATGATACACCGACACAATTCGGTCCAAATTATCACTGTCCTGCTTTTCCAATTATAACTTGCAACAACGGGCCTTATGGTGATATGTTTATGAATTATATGGACGGAACAAGTGATGATTGCAGGAATATGTTTACAATAGGTCAAAAAAACAGAATGAATGCTGCTTTATTTACGATGAGGTCAGAGCTTATTAATTCAGACGGTAAAATTCCAGTAATCGGTATTCCAACTACTCATTTCAGGTCAGATAAAATGTCAACAAATTTCGGAAATAGTATAAATTTCTTTGATGAATCAGGAGGAATACCAACAAACTGGCAATGGACTTTTGAAGCAGGAATACCTGCTTTATCAAATCAGAAAAATCCTACGATTGCTTATCCAAATGCAGGCATATATTCAGTAAAGTTAAAGGTTTCGAATTCTTATGGAACTGATTCTGCCATCTATACAAATTATGTTAAAATTATCGGTGCAAATTTGTCTGTATTTTCAATCGTTTATCCTCCATCAATTACTGCTATTCATACAAATTCAGCTGACACTTCGAAATTTATTTTCAAATGGAACAAATCAGGTGTACATTTATCGGTAAAATACAAATGGAAAGTACGAAAAGGCGGAACACCTAATGAGTTTTCATATTACAGCGATAATAATGGATTTGACACTTTGTTAACCGTGAGGAAAAGTTTTCTCGATTCACTTGCTTTAAAGGTCGAGCCAAATATTGATTCGGTGTTTTGTATATGGAATGTAACTTCTTTTAACGGTTCTGAAACTTCTTTTAACGGTTCTGATTCTTTGAAATCTCAGAATGAATTGTTTTTCGTTTTAATAAGAAATGTAGTAGGAATTAAAAATGTTTCTTCCGATACTCCCGATAAATTTATGCTCTTTCCTAATTACCCAAATCCTTTTAATCAATCTTCGATTATCAAGTTTCAATGCTCAATGCCTGGTGAGACGAGTATTAGAGTATATGATATAATGAGTAAGGAGGTCGCAGTTCTCCTTAATAAATATTTAAAAGTTGGTACTTATGAAGTGAATTTTGATGCATCACAACTTTCAAGCGGGGTTTATTTCTATAGATTAACAACTGTTGGCTACAGTGATACTAAGCGAATGCTCTTAGTGAAATGAGTGCCAAGCTAAGCTTAAACTCGGGTCTGTACAAACAAATAACGGATTGGATTCTAAATACGGTTACTTTATTTATGAGTCAACGACCTGTTTTTGACTAACCATGGTTACATTATTTATGACGCAATGCGTCGCTTTTTTAAACTTAAAATAGGAGAGAAAATGAGATCCAAAAATTTATTAAAACTTTTTGTTTTAGTATTTGTTTTACTGCCTGTGATGTTGTTTGCTCAGGACGAAGGAAATAAGAAAACCTCGAATCCATATAATATGGATGGAGTTTTCAGCGGAGCCGGAGGAAAATATTACTTAAGGCAGTTAGGGAATGAGGTGTTATGGTATGGCGAAGAGGATGCCGTTTCACCTTCATGGTCCAATGTTGCCCATGGCGTTATAAACGGAAATATTATCACCGTAAAATGGGCTGATGTTCCGAAAGGTTCTATTATGCAAAGCGGGAGCCTTGTCATTAGAATAGATTCAAACAACGCTATGGTTTTACTTGAGCAGACAGGAGAGTATTTTGCTACTGACTCATGGACAAGAATTCCGTAGTTGAATGTAATTTTTGGGTCTCCGGCATTTGCCGGAGACCCAATTTCAGTAAAAGATTCACGTGGATTAGCACAGGAAGGATGGCACATACCAAGCGATGCAGAATGGTCAAAACTTACAAATAATTTGGGCGGAAAAGAAACAGCGGGTAAAAATATGAAGAGTACAAGCGGCTGGGTACTCCGTCCGTTGCGTCAGGGATTAATTGATTAAAATCAGAAGTATAAAGCCGTATTTCTTATTCCTTGTAAAAAATATGCACGGAATAAGAATTTCTATTCACTTCGAAACCAGTCGAGGCTGTCTCACAAAGATTAATCATAGTGGGAGTAATACGAAATTATTTGGGGGTATGTAGGGATGTACTTGAAAACACTATGGGAGTCACATGAAAATATTTCTGAAAAGTAGGGACTCATCGGAATAAGGTATGGGAGTAGCTTTAAAATAATGGAGTATCAAAACAGCTGTAACTGAGTATTCACTAATTTGGTTTTTTGTAATCGGCTTTTAATTAATCTATTTCCGATGAATAACTATTTTATCCGTGGTAATCTTTGCATTGGGGACAATTATGGTTTTATTGTCACTGGATTCCATGATAGTGCTGAAAATTTGGATTTCTTTCACAATGCCGCTTGCTCCGCCCGCCTCAACTTCATCTCCTACTTTAAACGGATGAAAAAGAATCAACATCACCCCAGCTGAAAAATTAGCCAGGGAACCCTGCAAAGCTAACCCTACCGCTAAACCAGCTGCGCCCATTATCGCTATAAAAGAAGTAGTTTCAATACCAATCTCATTTAGGGCAGCTAAAACGACTAAACTTAAAATTACATAATAAATAATATTCTTTAAGAAAGGGGCAAGGGTTTCATTTATCTTCGTCTTCTGCATGGCAGCGCTTGACATTTTAGCTACAAGACGAGCAAGCCATTTTCCAATAATAAATATAAGTATGGCATAGACCAAACTAAGTCCATATTGCATAAAATAACCAATCGCTTTCTCAATTAAAATCTGTATACTTTGCATATCCGACTCCTTTTTTCTTTATAAAATTTTAACGCTTCCCAAAAAGCTTATCATTGATTTGTTCAGGGCTATATAATAGGCTTAAGTTATTATTTTATTCTACACAAAAATCGTCAAATACACTTTTGAAAGCAAACCAAAACGAATACCTATAAACTGTACGAGGCTCTAACCCGGATCCAGCAATACCTGCCGGAACTGGCAGCTCAGAACACCGATCGCCGAAGCCAAGTAGTCGAAACCTGGTCTGGCAATACCGGGACTTTTCGATTCAATGCGTCAGGTTTTCTAATCACCGGCACCCTGGACGCATGCGAATCTTTGTGCTGATAAAAGGCGATCTGCCGCTTAAGGCTTTACCTTTCAGAAACACGATTGAGTCCACTATTAAACAGAAGGCGGAGGCACCATTTTTTGCCGTTATCACCCTTGCTGGCCCTTATTATATAAAGAAAAAATAATTTCAAATGGCTGAAAAAAAGGCAAAACTTGAATGTTTGAGCGTGAGACAATGCCACATTTTCCACTGAAATCCTTGTTACTGCTACACTTTGTTACTAAACGAAATTAAATCAACCTCATCTGCTTATTGCTAATAACGCAATGAGTTTTCATCCATTTTAGTTACAACTTCATTCATAAAGTTGTACAGTTTTACTAAGGTTTTGGAAGAAGCCTCAGCACTCTGTGGTGTTATTACAACAAAATTCATCGTTGATCCGGGATTATTATCAAGCCATGTTCCCGAGTTCGCATAGATTGATTTTACCCCGTTATATGTGAACGGAATGATTTTGGCTATGTGTGTGTGTCCAAAAACTACGATTCTTTTAATGGAGTTTGGATTACTAAAGTATTGCGTATGTGCCTGACTATCTATAGTATTAAAATTAAATTGATTAGCTAGTGCCTGTGCAATCGGGGTATGGACTGCCACAAGGTTCATGGTTTGTCTTGCTTCCCAGTTGTCCTGTACCCCTCTGAAAAGATTCATATCAATAAATCCTCCGGGAATTAATTGAAAAGGTACCAGATCGTTGACTGAATATGTTTTTGTAAATCCATTGATATTGGTCACAATAATCTTATCAGAAAATCTATTTGTTATAGGAATAACTTCAATTGTTTCTACCCAGGTTTGCCAATAATAATACGCTAAAGTCTGGCTTTGATTGCCCCCGGTATTCGGTGTTATAACGGGTAATGTGTCGCCGGGTATTGTACAATTTTGTATCGCATGTGTCGTTGCTATTCTTGTTGAAAAATATGCCGTAGGATAAAAGGAGCCCGGCACACTATCTATATTGGAAATCGGGTCAGGTGCAGTGATAAAATTATAGCGATTGCCATGCTCAATTGCCAATACGGGCATACTTGCCGGATTGTAAGTACCTACACCTTGTGCATCATGTACCTGATTTATCCCCGGGAGAATAAGGTTAACATTAGCAGCAGTTATTCCCATATCATGATTCCCGGGTAAAAAAGTTACAATAATTTTATTTTCCTGAATTATTTGGTTAATGACAGTAAATACTTCTGAATTGGCAGCTGCGATCCGTTGTACAAGATTACTCTGATTGCTTCCCTGATAAGTGTTTACATCACACGGAACCCACCATTCATCAATCAGGTCACCTGCGATAACAAGCTCTTTAACATTCGGAGCCGCTTTAATCTGTTGAAGCAACTTTGCAAGAGATCCCCTGTTATTTACACATTGAGAATAAGTAAGATCTGCACCAAGATGCATATCGCTTAAAACAACAATCATATTCCTTTCAGTCCCTCCGTTGCTAAACGGGTTTATTACCGGTTCTGATGACCCTATTGGATCAGATTTATTACAAGCGTTAAGTGTAAGTAAGAACAACAGAACAAAAATTACTTCACTAATTCTAAATAATGCTTTCATTTTAATCTTTCATTTATTTCCTACTCATAAGGCTTTTCGGATTCGCCCCGTTTTTGAAATGGTTTCTGGATTCCATTTTTTAATATTATAATTATTACTTTAAGTGGTCAGACATATTTTCAGTCTTATCTTTTTATTATGATGGATAACTCGTTTATAGGACTGAAAATTTATTCTGATATATTTTAATCATAATTTTAACTTATTCATGCAATTTCCGTGCCAAATATAAAGTTCATTTATAGCCTCTATTAGAAATGTATCTCTAAATATTTTCTCATTTTGAGACAAATTTTCTCATTTTGAGACAGATTTTAGTACTGGGGGCTATGCGGTAATCTTATACACTTTCCCTTTTCAGGATTTATGGATAAATTCCATTACTTAAAGATGGGACTGTCGATAATAATTGTGTTTATAGTATTTTTGTATTCCATTTCCAAAGAGGTTAAACCTATACGGTTTTTTATTCGTGATCAAAAATGAAAAAACCGTAACATATATATCATTCTAACGTATTAATTACATATAATTATTATGTTTGCATAAACGTTATTTGGTTATATCTGAGATGAGGATTTGCATAAACACTAAACTTAAAAATATATATTTTCCTGTATTCCGTAATATGAGCCAATTCATCAAATTAAATATATAATATTATGAAAACTTTATTCCAATTTTTTACTGTCATAATGATATTAGCATATAGTGTTTCACAGGGTTTTACACAGACATTTGAGGTCGGTAAAACCTATCACGGATTCAAACTCACTGAAAAAAAGTTCGTCAAAGAGGTTAACAGTGAATGCTATGTGTTTGAACATGTTTCAAGCGGAGCCAAACTGATTAAAATCGCCAATTCCGACGCGAACAAAACATTTAATATTGCATTTAAGACCTCCCCTGAGTCGGATGACGGCTCGCCGCATATTATGGAGCACAGTGTGTTAAACGGCTCAAAAAGTTTTCCGGTAAAAAGCCCTTTTGACGTTCTAATGAAAGGTTCACTGAATACGTTTATTAACGCAATGACGGGCAACGACAGGACAATGTATCCTGTTGCAAGCATGAACAATAAGGACTATTTCAATCTGATGAATATTTATCTTGACGCGGTATTTAATCCGTTATTGTACGATGATAAAAAAATCCTTGCCCAGGAAGGCTGGCATTACGAATTAAAAGATAAAGAATCGCCTTTGGTTTACAGGGGAATTGTTTATAATGAAATGAAGGGTGCTTATTCAAGCCCTACAAGAGAACTCGATTATCAGACAATGAAGTATCTTTTTCCTGAAACATTTTACAGATATTCTTCGGGAGGATATCCGTCCGCAATTCCGGAACTCACGCATGAGAAGTTTATGGCGTTTCATAAAAAATATTATCATCCTTCAAACAGCAATATTGTTATATACGGTAACGCGGATTTAAACGAAGAACTCAGATTCATAAATGAAAATTATTTAAAAAATTATACTACGCGGGGAGAAGAAATATCTTATCCGATTCAGCCTCCGTTTAATGCTATGAAAGAAGTTACAAGTTCTTATTCAGTGACAGAAGGCAGTAATACGGAAAACCAGACATATATCTCTTTGAATTTTGTAACCGGACTAGGAAAAGACCAGAAACTTGTATATGCGCTGAATATACTTTCCGAGGTTCTGGTAAATCAGGAAACAGCCCCGATAAGGAAAGCAATTGAATCTGCCGGAATAGGGAAGGACATATCAGCGGATTTTTCGAATCTTAATCAGAATGTATTTTCATTTGTTGCGCAGAACGCGAATTCTTCTGACAAAGATAATTTCAAGAAAATTATTTTCACCAAGTTGAAAGAAGTTTCCGAAAAAGGACTTGATAAAGAAGCCGTTGACGGTGCATTTAACAGAATTGAATTTCGTACAAAAGAATTAAACACTGCCCAATTAGGTTTAGCATACGGATACAGAGCGATTGCTGGATGGAACTACGGAAATAATCCTTTCCTCGCGCTCGAATATGAAAATGTATTTAAGGAACTGCGGAGCGACATCGCCAATGGCTATCTCGAAAAAGTAATTAAAGAATATTTCCTGAATAACAATCACTGCCTGTTCCTTATTCTGAACCCTGAACCCGGTCTTGAGAAACAGAAGACTGCGGAGATGGAAAAGAAACTTAAAGAATATAAAGACAAACTTTCAGGAACTGATATTGATGCTCTTGTAAAAGAGACGGATGATCTGATAAAATACCAGAAGCAGGAAAATTCTCCCGAAGCGCTTGCTTCAATTCCTCTTCTTGATTTAAAAGACATAGATTCAAAAGCAATATTCTATGAAATAAAGAAGGATAAACCGATTGATGTACCTGTATTAAAATATAATATTTTCACGAACAATGTCATCTATTTAAGACAGATATACGATATGAGAGTTCTTCCGCAGGAACTGATTCCGTATACAGCTCTGCTTGCGGAATTGCTTGGTAATATGAGCACCGGGAAATACAATTACGGAGAACTGGAGAAAAATCTTAATTTACATACAGGCGGATTCAGTATGAACATGTACACTTTCTTCGAAAATAATGACGATTCCAGAATGATACCGAAGTTTGTCGTCAATTCGAAATCGATGAATACTAAATCGGATAAGATGATTGAACTCGCGGGCGAAATTGTCAACAACACAAAGTTAGACGACAAAGACAGAATTAAGTCTTTGTTCGTAAGATATCAGTCCAACCTTGAAGCCAAAATAAAAAGCGAAGGTTATGATTTTGCAAACACACGAATGAAATCATATTTCAGCAATGAAGGTATGTTTACCGAATTAATGGCAGGAATAGAATATTATTGGTTCGTAACAGATCTTGTAAAGAATTTTGACACGAATGCCGATAATATAATCGCGAATCTTAAGAAAACAAAGTCGTTACTATTCAATAAAGGCAATCTCGAATTATTCGTTTTGTGCTCTGATACTGATTACAAAAATTTCTACGGGAAACTGAACAACCTGAATATTGCGGGTGAGCAGAAGAATGAATATCAAAAATGGAATTTCAAACTGGAAAAGAAAAATGAAGGTTTCCTGACTGCTTCAAAAGTGCAGTATGTATTGCAGGGTTTCAATTTTAAAAAACTTGGATTTGAGTGGAACGGAAAAATGCGTGTATTAAATCAGATTTTGATGAGAGATTATCTGTATAATACAATAAGAATAATCGGCGGTGCATACGGTGGCAGGTTATCGATAAGCGCGAATGGTGATGTGATTTTCGGCTCATACCGTGATCCAAATCTCAAAAAGACATTTGAAAATTATTCGGGCACAGTCGAGTACCTGAAAAATTTCAACCCAAGCGAAACAGAAATGAAACGTTATGTTATAGGTTCTATTGCAAGACTGGATATGCCGATGAGCCCGTTTCAGGAAGGCAATACGGCGTTGAGGTATTATTATTCAAAAACAAAGCCTGATGAAGTCCAGAAAGAAAGAGATGATGTATTATCAGTCTCCCAGAAGGATATTGTCGGGTATATATCTATGATTGATGCAATTCTGAAACAAAATAATTACTGTGTTTATGGAAATGAAAATACAGTCAACGAGAATAAAGACTTATTCAATAATGTCACGAAAATTGTGAAATAACATTGTATTATTCGATATGGTTTTGATAAAAAATCCGGGAAGCAATTGGCTACAAATTGTGTATTTCAATAATTGTCAAATTTGTCAGCACTTTTGACAAAAAAGGGGCAATTTAGGGAGTAATAAACCGTAAAAACGGTCAAATTTCGCAGTTTTTATTTCCCTGGACTTACTGTCACTCAGGAGGTCGCGATTTCGAGTCTCGTCGGTTCCGCAAACAAGCCCGGATAAATCAATAATTTATCGGGGCTTGTTTTTTATACGAAAATCCGTTAGCAATTTTTCTATTTTATAATCTTTATTACCCTCTCAATTCATCCATCCCCATCCCTATATCAATTAAATTTGCAGCTATCGATTTACGAAAAGTCTTAAGGTCGTATTTTTTTATTTTTTGTCATAGATAAAATGTAATTTTAAAAATGGAATACCCGCTATCTTAAACATTCTTCATAAGTTCCGGTTTAATAATCGCTTTCGTTATTATTGTTTTCATCTGCTGGCTTCTCTTTCCTGGTCGGTTTATTCTTCTGACCATCACTGCCAAGCCTGTAAGAGAAGGTTAAAAATGCAACTCTGGAATCTCTGACCCTTGTCATATCCTGTGTGAACCCCGGACCGCTTGTCTGGCTTGAATATTTTATCTGGTTGAATAAATCGCTGACTCTGAAACCTATACTGCCTCTATTATCGAGGATATCTTTCTTTATTGCCATATCGAAAGACTGTACAGGGTCCATTCTGCCCTGCGCAAGAATCGTAGGTCCCTGGAAATTATAGGCAACCTGCAAATCAAATAATTTGAATACAGAAAAATTAGAAGTCAGTTTAGCGGTGTAACTGTAGTTATCGTTATTAAGAGCGGCATTCACGTCACTGCCGTTTATTATAGTTCTGAAATATGTTGCATTAGCATTGAAGTTCCACCATTTCAACGGATTACCGTTAACGGTAAATTCCAGACCATAAGAATTTGCACTATTGAGATTATCATAAGTTGTCATAGAGATACCTGTGTTGTCAACCGTAGTTATCCTCGAAATCATATCGTTTATTTGCTTGTAAAAAACCGAAGACGTAACAGAAGCGAAATCAAAATATTTCATATAACCAAGCTGGAATGAATTAATATATTCGGGTTTCAGATTCGGATTACCCTGTCTGAGGTTATAAGGATCGGAATAATCAATAAACGGGTTCAGCACATGCATGTTCGGCCTGTTGATTCTTCGGCTGTAGTTAAGTTGAATTTCGTTAGTTGATGCAAATTTTTGCGATATATAAAAACTCGGGAAAAAACTAAAGTAATTATCGCTGTAAGTCTGGTTTGTATTAATTAAATCCGACGATGTTATAGCTTCTTCCAGCCGCAAACCTGCCTGATATTTAAAGTCTTTATAATTATTTACATATAATCCGTAAAAGGAATGTATTTGTTCTTTATATTCAAAATTATTATTCAGATTAACATCAGGCAAAAATGCATTTTGAATATCCTCAAAAGTTTCGGACCTGAAATCAGAACTTGTATTTCTTAAAGTTCCTTTGTAACCGAATTCCAACCTTGAATCGCTTTTTAAATCATTACCGAGCGGCTGATAATAATCAAACTGAACTGAGCCGAGTGTATATTTTCCGTTTGTATAATTGTTCTGAAGCAGAGGATTGTCTGCCGGTAGATAATTCTGCTGATTAATGTTCAAAGTTCCGTTGTCGGTATTGCTCGAAAAAAATACTGATCCTGACAAATCCTGTTTCGGTTTATCAAATTTATGGTCAAAGCTTAAAGTAAAAGCAAGGGCAGTCCCGTTATGTACTTCATTATTGTATCTCGTGTATTGTGACGTTGTATTTCCTGTCGAGTTTATATCTTTAAACAGCAAAGTCTGGATTGATGATCTGTCCCTGTTATTATATGTACCGCTGAGGCTTAATGTGTTCTTATTATCTATTGAATAATCAAAACCGAAATTAGCCATATTTCCCGCCATTTTAAAATTCTGAGAAGAATTCTGGTCGAAATAAAATGATGAGTCCCCGAACGTGTTTTGTCTTGAACTGACGTTGTTGCCGGACATATTGAACAATCTGTAATTATAACTTCCGTAAATGTTAAAAGACTTATTTTTATAATTGATATTAAACGAAGGATTATATTTATCTCCCGTTCCGCCGTTTAGTGTAATGCTTGCATTATAACCTGCATCCTCACTTTTTTTCATCACGATATTAATTATTCCTGACATACCGTCGGGGTCATATTTGGCAGAGGGATTATCTATGACCTCTATTCTTTCGATTGAATTTGCGGAAATTTGCTGTAATGAATTTGCGGGATCACTGCCGATAAGACCTGATTGTTTTCCGTTCACAAGGAATTTAACATTTGTACTGCCGCGTAAACTGACATTTCCGTCTGCATCTACCGTAACCGATGGAATGTTTTTCAATACATCTGTTGCCGTACCGCCCTGAGAAACGAGGCTTTTTTCCACGTTAAAAACTTTCTTATCAAGCTGAGTCTCCATAAAACTCTGCTCTGCTGTGACTTCAATTACATCGGTTGTGGTAATACTTGATTTAAGCATAATCGAACCTGCATCGTGAACGGCTGTTTTGGAATTTATCAGGATACCGTTAAAGATTGCGGTGCTATAGCTGATATAACTGATTTTCATATTATATCTGCCGCAGGGAATTTCAATATTAAATTCACCTTTGGAATTTGTTTCTGCACCGTTAATTAAAGTCGAGTCTTTTGCGTCGAATAGCTGTATTGTTGCCGATACAAGCGGAGCAGAGGATTCTTTGTCAAATACTTTACCTTTTATGATACCTGTGCCTGCTTCTTCGCCGGTCTTATTCTGAGCGTATGTATTATAGTTGAATATTATTGCAAAAAGCAGTAACACTATTATTCTGTTTAATATTAAATTGTTTTTCATTTTTTTATTTTGATATTATCGAATTTATATGAGTTGATTTTTTTAAAACCCTTCTTTTTGTTCCGATGTTAAAGCAGGTTTTCGTTCTTTAATATGCTCTTGTAATTCATTCTCTTTTTCAGGCGTTAACTCTTTTTCAGTGAATTTGATAATTAATTTATGTAATTCTTTGCAATTCATCTTTTGATTATTTTATATGTTAGACACAAAGATTTCAAAAAACCTTCGGTTAAAAATGGAATTTATTTAAATCATCGTTTATTATAGTTCACAAAGAGCTTTTGAAGGTTCTTTTTGCCTCTTGATATTAATGACCCGACTGCATTAACAGAAGGTCAGTATATTTAACCGATTTTAGCGGAAGATAAGTTTTCTTTTTTATTCAATATGAAAACTAACGCATCACCAACGATAAACTAAAGACAGCCCGCGAAATATTTAATCATTTGGTTACTGTTTTTATGAAAATACACCTATATACGGTTACATCATTTATAACGCAACGACTTCTTTTTTAGCTCCCCATGGTTACATCATTTATGACGCAATGCGCGCAAACAAAATAAAAATAAAGATACTTTTTATTTCCATTATATTTGTTAAGTTCCCGATAGCGTATTATTATTAACAGAGGGAGGGAGCAGATAACTATTGTCTGAATAAATAAATGGTTACTGTTAATATGAAAAATTTAATATGGGTAATTACGGCAAGTCCGGGAAAGCAAGTCACAGCACTTCCTATTACTATATCTAACATCAATTCAAAGAAACCATCCGAAAATAAACTCGTTACACGCAAAACGTATAACGTGTATTTCAAAACATAACAAAATAAAAAATCAAAATGAAAAAATTAATTTACACATTTGCTCTTGTTCTAATTGTACATTGTACATTATATATTGAAAATTGTATGGCGCAGTGGGTGCAGATGCCAAATGGAATGGGAACAAGTCTGTCAGTTAATGGTCTTGCAATCAGTGGTAATAATATATTTGCAGGGACAGGGAATTACCCTAGTCTGACGGGTGTATATCTATCTACAAATAATGGTGAAAACTGGACCCAAACTGCGTTAAACAATTGTGAGGTTGGGGATGTTGCGACACTTGGTAACAATATTTTTGCGGGGGTGGTTTACAATGGCAAAGGCTTCTATCGCTCCACAAACAACGGCACAAGCTGGACTTTAACCGGCTTAAATAACCTTACTATTCAAGCTCTTGCAATACTTGGAACTGATGTTTTTGCAGGGACGCATGATTCCGGCGTTTATCGCTCAACAAATAATGGCACGAACTGGATTCATACTTCTTTGAATAATAAAACTGTTTATAGCCTTGCAGTGAGCGGAAATAATATTTTTGCGGGCACAAATGGCTATGGCGTTTGTCTATCCACTAATAACGGTACAGACTGGACACAAGTTGGTTTGATTAGTGAACAGGTGATTTCTCTTGGGGTATCAGGAAATAATATTTTTGCGGGCACAAATGGTTTTGGCAATTATGTAACCACTAATAATGGTATGAACTGGGCTCAAATTAGTTTGAGTTCTCTATATGTTAATACCTTTGCGGTAACAGGAAATAATATTTTTGCGGGTGGAGGGGGGATACCTGGTTATGGCGTTTTTCTATCCACTAATAACGGTACAAGCTGGACTGAAATAAATCAAGGATTTCCTGCTTATCCACATGTAAGAGCATTATTAATAGCAAATAATTATATCTTCGCCGGAATAATTGATATTTCCGTCTGGCGCCGTCCGCTATCGGAAATAATAAATAGTGTGAATAACATCAGCACAGAAATACCGTCTTCATTTTCATTATCCCAAAACTATCCGAACCCGTTTAACCCAACAACAAAAATTAGTTTTCAGTTGTCCGTTGCCGGTTTTTCGTCTCTGAAAATCTTTGATTTGCTTGGTAAGGAAGTTGCCACGCTTGTAAATGAAACTTTGAAACCAGGGACATATACAGCGGCATTCGACGGCTCACAACTCCCGAGCGGTGTTTACTTATATAGACTGACAACGAATGAATACACTTCAGCTAAATCTATGTTATTAATCAAATAAGCGGCAAGCTAAAAATAATAAAAATATCAAAGAAATAGCTGTGCAGAGCAATCGTTAGGTGATATATGAGTAGTTTATTGCTCATTTTTCTTTATTGGGTCAGGTATAAATAATAAGATCCCCGGATATTTGCAGATTTATACATCCCGTTATCGTAAAATTATAAGTTTCATTTATTTTTATAAACCGGTATGTTTCCAAAAAAGAATGGTATTTATCATACTATTATCAGGTTATCGGTCAGGTTCTGACACAAAATGACCTTAATAGTAATACAATCGTATGAAGACAAAAAAAGAAATAAGAAACGAATACAAATTAATGAAATTCAGAGCGGGTATTTTCCAAATAATTAACAAAAAGGAAAACAGAATTTATCTTAAAACATCTTCCGACTTGGATCGGGCTTTTAACTCAGACATATTTCAACTAAAAGCAGGAATGCACTCAAATAAAAATTTACAAAACGATTGGAATAACCTGGGTTTAGAAAATTTTGAATTTAAAATATTTGATGAACTTGATGTACAAGACACAGAATCTCCAAAAGAAATTAATCAAGACTTAAAAGAATTATTGGATATGCATTTGACGGAGTTGAAAAAGAACGGACAATTATTATATTAATTATGTAACAATACAAATGGAAATGAGCAGGCGTTATTCTTAGATTTGTATAAAGAAGAAACAAACCCGCTTCGGCTAAGTAGATTACATTTTTTTCAGAATAATTAGAGAGAGGTCGTCATTTGAGCGCTCATCGCCTTCGAACTCACTTACGGCATTTACTATCGATTCGCCCATTTCCTTTACAGGCAGGTATTTAATAAGATTCATAAGTTTTAAAAATTTTTCTTTACCGTAAAATTCACTCTTAGAATTTTTTGACTCGGTTACGCCGTCGGAATATGCAAGAATCACATCTCCCGTATGAAGTTCCGTAGTTTGCATGCGATAAACTGCATCTTTCATAAGCCCTAAAGCGGTAGCGCCTTTATCCATTTCATTGATTAGTCCGGATCTTATAATCAGGGGAGGAAGATGGCCGGCGTTGACAATTTTTGCCACTCCCGAGCAGGGAGATAACTCGACATAAATCAACGAAGCGAAAATATTCCTTAAACTATCGCGGTGAAACGTGTTATTAACCTTGGCAATAAGCGTCTGCGCATCATAGTCAGCCGCAAGCGCTCTGATAGTTGCCTGAAGTTTAGTAGTAAGAAGAGCCGCATTCAGTCCTTTCCCGGCTACATCAGCCATAATCACACCCGTTCGTTCATTATTAACATTTATGAAATCAACAAGATCTCCGCACACCTCGTTAGCGGGACGCGTGAACAGCCATGCAGTCCATCCTTCGATATAAGGACTTTGTTCGGGCTGGAGCGCTTCCTGAATCTTTCGACCGGCGGCAAGTTCATCGTGAGCTAGGAGCTTATCTTTAAGCTCAAGCATAAGTACAAAAACAATAAGCGCTCCGCCTAAGACACTTCTGTTAAATAAAATATTAGTTTCCTCGTCGGAGAAAGGAGACACAACCCCGGCTGATAAAAGCAGGACGATTCCGAAAAGAAGTAAAAATCTCCTCATCGGGGTGAGTTTCAGAATCATACTTTTTAGAATCCACCAAATCATAACAATAAATCGTTTCAGCGGATTCATACCGCTTAAACGTTTTTTCTTTTCGGAGTTGATGTAAAACTCCTTTAGATCCTTAATATCCCTCGTGAATGAACGGAAAAAATCATCACGGTATAAATCTGATTTTATCGTACTCCGCAGTCCGGGTTCTTCGGTTTTATTTGATTCTGATGCATTCAAAGTTAATACTGTTTATCTTAATTACGTAAAAATATGGAATTTGTTCTGAATTTCAGCCGCTATTTTTATACATCTAAAACACGGATAAAGAATGAAGAGCTTTTGACCCGAATTTATAGATAAAAGCTAAGAGCGGCTGCCGCAGATTCACAGATTTTAAGAACTCTTGGCTGTATTATAAAAATGGGTAGATAAAACATTATCACTAAAAAATAGGTTTTGCTCTTATTCTCAAAAAGTTCTTCTCTGTGTAACTCTGCGTTTTCTCTGTGAGCTCTGTGTAACTTCTTTTTATTACACATATCTATTCAATATTAGAATACAGCCAAAACTTTTAATACATAACTCAACGGTTTTGTTATTATATCACGAATTTACGAATTAAATTGACTAAATTCACGTTTGATATTTAAGATGAATTACATTAAACTAATAATTTTACTCGCAGTTATCACTTTTTCTTTTCCCGCGCATGCGCAGAATAAAAAGGCTGTTGAGTGGATAACCTGGACGCTCACACAGGCTGTACCTTCACCTGTATTTTTTCAGGACAGGAATTACATTGATGCAAGATTACAATTCGGATTTCGCTGGCACATCTCTCCGTTAAACTATTCCTTTAACGCGAATAAACTTGTTAGTTCCGTATCTTTTTTTAAAGTGAATCCCGTAAGGAGATACGGCGGCTCAGTTGAAATATTCGCAGATCCTGAGTGGACAATATCGGCATACAAATTATCGGATTTAAGCAGGTTCAACCTGGGAACCGGCGTCAGGGGATACATACCGATTGCAGAATACGGTGAATATCTTTCTTTATCTCTCGGAGCGAAGTATAACATTCGCGAAAGCAAAACGGGAACAAATAAAAACACTGCGGCGGCAGAAGTTGGAATATATACATTTTTCGGAATATTCGGATTAAAGTTTGATTATAATTTCAGCAGTGATTCAAGATACAATATCAGTTTAAATTTAAAGTATTATTGATGAGAGGCACGATATTCAAATATTCGGTTTTTGTTTTATTAGTATTCACTGAGGGATGCGGATTTTTATCTGATTCGATAGATAATACGGAAAGAAGCTTCCATTCACCTGATAAAGTAAAAAATAAACTGATTGCTCCTATAAGTGATTCAGTCAGGCTTTCCGCACTTTGGGTTGGACACGTTACGGTTTTAATTCAGATGGACGATAAAGTAATACTGACAGACCCGTTTTTTACTAACAACATAGCGCTGATGCAGAGGCGGGTAAGGGAGGCCGGACTTGATATAAAAGCACTCAATAAACTCGATATGGTATTATTATCACATCCGCATTTTGACCATACGAATCTTGGAAGTCTCGGGCTGGTTGAAAAAAAGTTCCCGAATACAAACCTTGTTTTCCCGGAAGGTCTGGAAGAGTTCCTGCCGGATTACAGCTTTAATTTCATTCCGATGAAAAAAGCGGATGAAAAAAACAAAATTTATATCGGTGAAACAAGAACAATCAGCGGTGTAAAAATAACAACGGTCGCGGCTTATCACTGGGGCGGGAGATACGGGCTTGACGGATTAATCTGGGGATATGACTCTTACACAGGTTACATAATACAATACAACGGCATGACTGTTTTATTTGCGGGCGATACATCTTATGATGATAAATTTTACAAATATATCGGCGGGAATTACGATATTGATCTGGCTCTGCTTCCTGTTGGTCCCTGTAAAGAATGCGAAGGAGACGGAAAACCCGGCAAACATGTATATCCCGCGGGCACAATAAAAATGCTGGAAGATACAAAGGCAAAAATCATGATACCTTTACATTACGGTACTATCAGGGAAAAATCAGAACCGGATTTTCCGAAAGATGTGCTGGTAAAGCTTCTTAAAGAAAAGCCTGAACTTGAAGCGCGAACGAGAATTTTAAATATCGGAGAGCAGGTTGTTATAATAAGTAAATAAAAGATAAGAGCAAAAAGCGTTTGCCGCAGATTAACACAGATTATAAAAACAATTTAGGAAATAAGAGCAACTGTATAAAGGCACAAAGTTTAAGAGGGGCTATCCGTTTTCCGGACAGCCCCTCTTAAATTGATAATACAACACTACGTACGACAATTATTGACGCATATATATAACCCTTTACCGCAATAACGAAAAGAGAGCAGTTACTTCTTAATTATTCCTTTATCTAAAAGATTATTTACTAATGCCTTTCCATAAGACTGAGCGAAATCCGACAGGGAAGTCGGATCACTTGTTTCAGACTGAACAGAATATACTAAATCTCTTGCAACATTATATAAATTTGCTTCAAGATATACATCTTTCGTTTTTTCCATATATCCGGGTGAGTACATATAGTCATAAGACCCCCAGAAGTAATTATTGTATCCGGAATAATATGGTCCCGGCATCCAGCTTGTTGTTCCAGGCACATATCTGTAACCGTCTTTAACATCCTTTAACACTACAACCAATCCTGCATCAATTCCAAGCTCTCCGATTAATTTGTCAACTTCCTTCTTTATCTCTTCCTGATTGTCTATTTTCCCGTCTTTATCAAGATCCTGAATTGTAACTTTTATATAATCAGTTGCCGCGATAGCATTTATGCCCTGTACCCTGAAATTTGATACGATTTGTTTTTCAACGGTTGCCTGCTTAACAAGATTGTTTTTTGCTATTGCCCAGACAAGGATCTTTTTGTATTTCTGACCGGTAAAACCAGGTTTAGTCCATGAATCGTCCATAAAAGTGACAGTACTGCAGGATGACAATATGAACATGAATGCGGTAACAACTGAAATGAGACTAATTTTTTTCATGATGATGTTGTTTTTATTTAAAAAATTGAATTTAAAAATATAAATATTTGATTAAAGAACACATATTATACCATACTTTCACAAAGTTTGTATAAATAATTTAATAATGCAATACCATTCTTCAACGGAGCTAAAATAAGGATTGCATTAAAACAACATAAAATAATTACAATTTATCGTAATCTATGGTAATTTCATCGCCGCTTTTAATGTTTCTCAGCGCGAAATAAGAGTAATTTTCATCACAAACGGCATTCGGAGTTTCCGAGTGATTTAAGAACCATCCCACGGACATTCTGTTGAAATTTCTTGGCGAAGACAAACCTTCGCCTTCATAATTAATGGAATAATTATGCAAAATATGCTCAGGCACCTTGGAATCTTTAATCTCATTATGCGGGGTAAATCTGTGGTCATCATCTTCAAACAGAGGAAGATGAGCGTTTTTCTGAATATCGGCAGTTGCAAAAACTCCCACTCCGTGCACGTCAGACGGTTTAAGCTGAAAAATCATTTGTAATATAAATTATTAATAATTAAAACTAAGCATTAATTTAACGTAAAAAAAGGGATAATCATGTTATTGAAATTAATTTGCCGTATTGTCACATTTTTCGCATAAAACCCATCATAAACATTAAACTGTACTGTACATAAACTGATGTCAGTTATATTATGCAATACAGAACCTTTATTTGCCTGTTTTTATTGACTATAATGATATTTCTAAAATTAGTGTGCAGTTTTTCTTACTGAAGTGTATAAAATACTTACACTTGAAAATAAGTTCTCTTTATGTTAGCTTGATTGATGTTGTTTTCTCATAGATGAATGAACAACAAACAAAATATATTAAAATATTTTTTATGAGAAACAATAATGAAAAAGATTTTACATTTTGTTAAGCAAGATATATAAAAAGCGTTATTTGAAAATAAATATTTTACTAAATTTAATTAATTTATGTTATGAAGAAAGTATTTCTACTGTCATTATTGCTGGCTGTAACATTGTCAGCCTTCAATTTTCAATCCCCGCAATCACTTAACAACATTGTCGTTCAGTTTATTTCAACGAATCAATACGGGAATAATCTGTATATAGATAATTTTTCCATCGGAGATAAATATCAGAATGACATTGGAGTATCATCCATAAACAATATAAACAAAGATACCAGTTATTCTTCTGCCGGAAATTCACCGTTCTCCGTTAGTCCGGATGTCTCTTTTGTTAATTTAGGGAAAACAAATGTTACATCACCTTTTAATGTGACGATACAGATTACTCCCGGTACTTACACAAGCACAAAATCTATTGCTTCGCTCGGTATCGGACAAAAAGTGAATGTAATTTTCGATCCTGTTTCAATTTCCCCAAATACTAATTATAGCATTAAAGTTTACTCATCTTACGGAGCAGACCAGAATCAAGCGAATGATACATTGAAACAAATTTCTTATTTCAAACCGGGCGGTAAGAAAAATGTTTTATTTCAGTGCTTCACAAGCTCAACCTGTAGTTATTGTGCTCAATACAATCCCGCATTAGACGCTTTCATTGTACAGAAATTTGATACCCTCGTAGCAATTAAATATCATTTGAATTTCCCGTCTCCCGGAGACCCGATGTATTTAGCTAACACAGTACAAAACACAGCCAGACAAAATTATTATGCTGTTAGCGGAATTCCTGTTGCGTATTCTGACGGCGTTATACAGTTCGGCGGTTACACTGCGGCGTCACTACCCACACCATATAGAGACAGACTTTCAAAGGGAAGTCCGATGGATTTAACCGTTGTGGATACAAGGGTTGCTGGCGATTCCATTAAAGCAGATATTACAATGAACATCTATACAGCTCTTCCCGCAGGAACTTACTATTTACGGGTAGAAGCTATAGAGAGGCATATCCATTATGCAACAGCTCCGGGTTCCAACGGCGAAAAAGAATTTTACGATGTGTTCCGGCGCGCATATCCTACGACCGACGGATTTACTGCTCCGACAGCAGTGGGCTCTTACAATTATTCCGTAACATATAAAAGAGAAAGCAACTGGATTGACTCGATGATGTTCACTTCTGTATATGTGCAGAACAACACCACAAAAGAAGTGATCAATGCAGGGAAAGCAAGACACTATGCTAATGATAATATTCCTGCAAACAACATAGTTCTTAATTCAAAAGCACCCGTTGCTATAGAAAACTCTTATCCAGTATTAATCACCGGTGAAAAAAGTGATAATATTTTATCTGGATTTAATTATGAAACCTTTGAAACCGGTTTCCCGCCTTCGGGCTGGACGATTATCAATCCTGACAATAGCTATACTTTCGAATATTCTTCGGTGGCGAATGGTCCCACTATACCAGGATATAAGTGTGTTAAAATGAATTGGATGGATTATACTGCGTTAGGTCAATTAGATTATATGAAAACCAGAACTTACAACAATATTGATTTATCCGATACTCTTAAATTTGATTGGGCATATTCATATAATGGATATAATGACAGATTGCAAGTTAAGGTATCTACAGATGGCGGAGCTACATTTCCATATACAGCTTTCGATAAAATGGGTTCACCCCTTGCGACAGCGCCTTCTACCAACGAACCATTTGTACCTGCTAACGACAGTCAGTGGGGAAGATTCTCGATGGCAATGGGAAGTTTCTTAACCTCAATACATCAAATCGGTACCGAAACACCTGCTGTGTTCGCATTAAATCAAAATTATCCAAATCCGTTTAATCCGGTAACGAATATTTCTTATATGATTCCAAAGAGTTCTAAAGTATCGTTAAAAGTTTATGATATTAAAGGACAGGCGATTTCCACACTGTTTGAAGGAAATCAAAACTCAGGAATTTATTTAACACAGTTTGACGGCTCAAAATTCGCCAGCGGAATTTATTTCTATAAACTTGAAGCAGGCGATTTCAAGGAAGTCCGTAAGATGACATTAATAAAGTAATAAGAATTTTATCGTACTTTAGTTAAAGAGGGAGAGCCGTATTGTTCGGCTCTCTTTTTTTATGCATCAATATTTTAACTTTGCATATAAAGCTAGCCGCATATAGATTAGAGATAATTACACAGGGGGCGGGGATGAAAGAAAAACGGAAATAAAAAGGGGACCGGTAAAAGCCTCCTGGCAGTAAGTGTTTTTATTTATTCTGTTCTTTCTTATATCGCTTGGGTATCATATGAAATCATTTTGTCATAATCATTTTTTTCACTTCAGAATAGCTGTCAGTTTTCAGGCAGTAAAAATAAACGCCGCCGGTATATACTGATGCATTCCAGTCAACGCTGTATGTTCCCGCATTCAGCATTTCATTAACAAGGGTTATTACTTCACGACCGAGAATATCAAATACCGATAGCTTTACGAAATTTGAACTTGCAACCTGAAATTTTATTGTTGTCGATGGATTAAACGGATTGGGGTAATTCTGAGATAATGAAAATGCCATAGGAATTTCCGAGCTTATACTTTGTATTCCGATAATATCAGAATATGAACGGCGCCAGACGGAATTGTCAGTACCCGCAAAAATATAATCATTTGAAATTAATAATGCTTTAACTATAGTATTAGCGTTAAAACCCTGATTTTTCGCTATCCAATTAGCACCATTATTTGTTGAAAAATACACTCCGTATTGATAAGTCCCTGCAAAAATATTGTTACCGGATGCCGTAAGCGAATAAACAGTTTTTTCATTTAAACCTGCCTGAGTCCAGTTCGAGCCGTTATTTGTTGAAAGATGCACACCGCCATAAAAAGCACCCGCAAAAATATTGTTACCGGATGTTACAAAAGACCATGCATCTATACTGCTTGAGGAGGTTTGAACCCAGCTTGTACCATTATCAGTCGAGCGAAAAATTCCGGTATGCGCTACCCCTGCGAAAATATTATTTCCGAGCGTTATAAGAGAAAGAATTTGTTTATTATTCAGTGAAGTCTGAGACCAGTTTGTTCCGTTATTCGTAGAAAGATAAACACCATTCAATGATGTACCTGCAAATATACTATTTCCTGATATCTTGATTGCATTTACACTTTGATCATTTAATGATGTTGGTGACCAGCTTGTTCCATTATTCGTGGAGATATAAACACCATATCCGTCTGTTCCGGCGTAAATATTAATACCCGAAGTATCAAGTGCCCAAACAGTTTTATTGTTCAATGAAGTCTGTGTCCAGTTTATTCCGTAGTTTGCAGAGATATAAACACCATAGTCTATTGTCCCAGCAAATATATTATTACCGGCAACAATGAGCGAGCGTACATCTTTTCCATTTATTCCTGACTGAACCCACTGGCACATAGAATTATTTATCAAAAATGAAGAATTAAGAAAAAGAGCAACGATAAAAACTGTGATTTTTTCTTTCATGATATTATTATGTTAATTAACTCAAATTTACCGTCCGTTAGCAAAAAACTTAAAAATGAAGTTAATCCTACGAAATTGAGAGATTCAATTTTAAAAAACAAGTCTCTATTTCGGATAATTATTTTTAGGATTGCTGATAAGTATAGTTGAAAATGGTCACTTTGAGTTATTAACTTGCATTTAAAAAATGTCATCCGGATATTCCTCGCTATCAAATGACAGGGACACTGACAAAATTTTACTGATATCGCAACTAACATATAACCTTCAAAGAAATTTCCGGGTATAGAATGTCCGACCTGAGCCAAAAAATCAGACGAAATAATTACAATAGATACTGAATTAAGACATTATAACCGGGATTTTGTCCTGATTTCCTGTCAGATTAATTATCTTTCACACAACGAACGGATAGACCAAAGTCCTTAGTATAGTTCGGATTATAAACGTCGGGAATACTGCCTATAACATTTCGGAACAAGATATTGGTTGAATTGAACTCTGTTGAAGTCCAGAAGAGAGCATTCCTGCCGATGTTGATGAAATATCCTTCGTGATTTCTATAACCTCCGGGAATTGCATTAAAGCCGCTGGTGTTTGTACCGTTGCCGTTTTCATCCCAGCCGCTTGTAGTTTTCATTTTCTCGCCGGCAACTTCAGCACCGCCCAAGTAGTTAATCAGTTTTGTCCATTCATCATTAGTTGGTATATGCCAGCCGTCGGGAGCGAGTCCGCGCGGGTCTGATACTGCATACCAGTTATAAAGTCTGCCGTAGGTTGTGCCGTTACCTGAATTGTTTTCATAGTAGCACCAGGCGCCTGTTGTCTGGTTGTCCCATTCCTCCTTGTCCTGCACCTGCGGAATAGGGTCGCCGTTGCGGTAATGCTCTACGTTAAGGTTTTCCGCCATCCAGATTTGTTTACTGATTGTAATAGTTTTGTAAGTGCTGTCGTCTTTATCGGTTACCTGTGTAAATGATTTGCTGACACCAAAAGCGAATAGCATTGCAATCGTTAATATTGCCGGTAGTACTTTGTTCGTTTTTTTCATTTTGTTCCTGCGTTAAACATTAAAGTTAATTAAAAAACTTCTTGTAAATATTTAAATTCCACGATTTTAATTTACAGTACTCCCTTTATTTAAAATGATAACTTACTCAGCTTATTTAAGCAATTAATATTCCAAATTCAATCGAATAATTATTGACCGGTCTTGTGCGCACTCGCTGAGCAGTAAACATAACAGCTTCATTCTCGTTAAAAATTCAATATAATATCGGCTTAATGAAATAATTTTATATAACGTAAAGATTTTGTATATTAATACATGAGAGTAATCACAACTGAAAAAATACCAATTAAAATGTGGTTGAATGATATTGAAGATGGGGCAATGGCCCAAGTAATTAACTTAGCCAATCTTCCATTTGCTTTTAAGCATATAGCTATTATGCCTGATTCACATCAAGGCTATGGCATGCCGATTGGCGGAGTTTTAGCGACGAAAGATGTTATTATACCAAACGCTGTCGGAGTTGATATTGGCTGTGGTATGTGTGCGGTTAAAACTTCATTGACTGAAATTGACAAGACTGCTTTGAAAATAATATTGGGCGAGATAAGAGAGACTGTTCCGGTCGGCTTTAAACATCACAAAGTTCAGCAGGACAAAAATTTAATGCCGGATGCCGCATTTAATTTTACAGGCACAAGACCAATTGTAGAAAGAGAATATCAATCAGCATTAACACAAATTGGTACACTTGGAGGCGGCAATCATTTCATTGAAATTCAAAAAGGCTCTGACGGGCATATTTGGATAATGATACACAGCGGGTCGCGTAATATCGGGAAACAGGCGGCTGATTATTATAATAAATTAGCTGTAAAACTTAATGATAAGTGGCATTGTTCTATTCCTAAGAATTGGGAATTGGCTTTTCTTCCTATTGACAGCGAAGAAGGTAAAACATATATCAGAGAAATGAATTATTGTGTTGAATTTGCTTTAGCTAACAGAAAATTAATGATGGAAAAAGTAAAATATATTTTTGAAAAGACAGCGGAACAAATTGACAGTGATATAACTTTTGAACCGATTATTAATATAGCCCACAACTATGCCCGTATGGAAAATCATTACAATAAAAATGTTATGGTTCATAGAAAAGGGGCGACGCTTGCAACTGCTGACACTGTAGGAATCATTCCCGGATCGCAGGGAACAAAATCATATATAGTCAAGGGCAAGGGAAATGCAGAATCGTTTAACTCATGCTCACACGGAGCAGGCAGAAAGATGGGAAGGAAAGATGCCGGAAGAAGACTTAATCTTAAAGAAGAAATTAAATTATTAGATGATAAAGGAATACTTCATGCGATAAGAAGTGTAAAAGATTTAGACGAAGCCCCCGGAGCATATAAAGACATTGATATAGTTATGAAAAACCAAGAGGATTTGATTGAAATATTAGTAGAGTTAACGCCGCTTGGTGTGATTAAGGGATAAATGTTATTGAGAAAATCATAAAGTCGCTTCTGTAATGTTTCAAGGCAAATCGGACAAATCGAGTTTTTAAATAAGGGTGATTTTTTGATTTAAGGTGATCGTTTATAGGTTAAATATTTATTTTATCAATACTTAAAAAATCTGTTGTTTTCAAAAAACCAATTGTCCCTTTAGGGACAAAATATTTATAGCACTAAATATTTCCACACATCCCGTGCCTTAACTTGCTTTCCAGGATTTCTATCCATATAATAAAAAGAGGGACATATCAAGTCCCCCCTTTATTGGATAAAATTTATTGAACCGGGTTTAGTTTCAGAGTAACGCTTGCATCAGTCTTACCAGTTTTGATATTCGGATAAACCGTATATGACCCTGGTTTTAAGACGAAGTTAATAGGATTTGGTGATAGTACGCCGCTGATAAAATAAAATGCGTAAATTTTTGCGTCCTCATTTCTTGCAATCCAAAATCCGTCGTGAGTACCGGATTGACTGATAATTTTGTGATTTACCGTCAGAGTAACTATATTCGATTTTAGTTCACTGTTTGCACCAGCTTTTTTTATCTGAGTTCCGGATAGAGTCACGCTCTGCGCAAACACACCATTATTTAACAATAAAACACATACTGCAGTCAGCAGTATTCCTAAATAATAAATTTTTTTCTCTCCCATTGTTTAATTTATCCTAAATTGAGCGATTATATTAATAAAAAATAGTCTCAATTTCTGATAATTATTTTTAAGGATTGCTGAGAAGTATAGTTGAAAATGGTCACTTTGAGTTATTAACTTGAATTTAAAAAATAAATCATTGAGATTAGTCGAAAAAAGCGATATGAAAAATTTACATTATGTAATATTAGCAATCATTTTCCCTGTTATTTTCTGCACCTGCTCTAATGACCCGGTACAGGTTTCCCAGCCCACCGGCGCGGCTAAGATTAAAATAGGTGTTCTGCTTTCACTTACAGGTGCCGGGGCTTCTTCAGGTGAGGGTACAAATGCATCTCTGGATATTGCCGTAAACGCAATAAACACATATCTCTCAAATATAGGGGGAAACTGGTCGGTTCAGATTTTTATAGAGGATACAGGAACAGATACGGTTATAGCTTTAAATAAAATGAAATCTCTTTTTGACAGGGGCATAAGATTTGTTATCGGACCATACAGCAGTGCTGAAGCATTTGCTTTAAAAAATTATGTTGACAGCGCCGGAATATTATTAGTAAGTCCTTCAAGCGAAGCAATATCCCTTGCAATAAGCGGTGACAATATTTTCCGTTATGTAACTAATGACAGAAGTCAGGCAAAAGCAATTAACGAATATCTCTATTCCGATACAGTCAAAGTAATTATTCCGATTTTAAGAAATGATATATGGGGAAACGATCTTGTAAACTCGGTGTCACAGGAGTTTACTCAGTCCGGAGGCACTGTTATTACTCCCGTAAAGTATGACCCTAATACAACCGACTTCACAGCTTACATTAATAGTTTAAACAGCAAAGTTCAGTCGGCGCTTATAACATATCCTCCGAATCAGGTTGCAGTTTTAGTTGCGGCTTTTGACGAGGCGAAAGATATTTTAAAAATGTCATCCGGCTATTCCTCGCTATCAAATGTAAGATGGTACGGGAATTCTGCAAATGCAAATAACAAAACTATTTTACAGGATTCAATTGCCGCAGGATTTGCCGCTAATCACGGTAATTTCCCCAGTCCGATTTTCGGGCTGGATGATTATGTAAGAGATAAATGGGAGCCGTTAATACAGCAGATAGAAGTCAGAATAGGCAGAGTCCCTGACGTCTATTCCATTACTGCGTATGACGCTTTATGGACAGCTGTATTTACATATATAACCACAGGAGCAAACCCCGGGATTGAAACATTGAAAACCGCTTTTACCGGTATATCCGATAGTTATCTCGGTGCCAGCGGCAGGACTGCCTTAAACGAATACGGCGACAGAGCTTACGGAAATTACGACTTCTGGGGAATAAAAATGACTGCAAGCGGATATAACTGGATAAAAATTGCAAAATATAACACTGCGACAGGGACACTGACAAAATTTTACTGATGTCGCAACTAACATATAACCTTCAAAGAAATTTCCGCGTATTGTAAATAAATATTATGCCTGCATCGTTTTTCAGTTTTTTTTCGTCATCGAATACGGCACTAACTCGCTTCCCGTTGCCCATCCCTTATTCGGCTCCGGTCCCATCTCAAAAACCAATTCACCTCCGCTCATTATATCCTCATGCCTTATATATGCTTTATTCCATTCTTTTCCGTTTAGTATAACCGATTGTATGTAAAAATTCTTTTCCGATAAATTGATTGCCGTTATAGTAAATTTCTTATTATCTCCGACGCTAATTATCGCTTTATTTAATTTTGGCGTGCCGATAACATATTCCATGCTTCCCGGGCATACGGGATAAAATCCCAGCGAACTGAATATATACCACGCGCTCATCTGCCCGCAGTCTTCATTACCGCAGATCCCGTCAGGTGTGTTATTGATTACCAGTTTGTCTCTTTTCCCGAATCCTTTATATATGAATTCTTCGTCATTCAGGAGTCCGAAACCCGCTATAGGATGTGAAAATTTGATAATAAAAAATACTTTTCTGTCCGCCGCCCAGCCCTTGGTTTGTCTGTAACCTGTAATTGTACAACTGTCTTTAACGCGCACTTCAGACCATATCACCTTGCCGTCGTAATTGTATATTGATTGCGTGAGGTCAAGTATTATTCTTGCAGTGTCAGTTTTCGGATATGTAAACTTATAAAAAGCGGTTCTCTCTGTTGCGGTCATTTCTGCTTTTATGTTGTACTTTTTCAGCATCACACTGTAATATCCCGGCTCAGCCCATTCTTCACTTTTTAATATTTTCGAGCGGTAACCCTCTTCCGGATTTTCCTTCGTTCCGGGGTCAAGATTCAGGGCACCGACAACCGGCATAATCAGTATATCGCCCATATCCGAATGTCCAGTACCGCTGAAATGTGTCTGGCTGAAACCGATAATAGAATTGTCATTATACTGATACCCTGCGCACCATGGGAAAGCGCTTTTGTTAAAATCCGGAAGATGTGTATCGGGACTTGGCTGTACCATCCCGAAAGGTACGGTCGCACCGGGATACGTATGACCTTCGCCCGAAGTGCCTATAAATGGATTGACGTATTTTGTAAGGTTTTCACTTTTTTGAGCGTATGAATTGGAAAATAAAAAGGACAGCATTAAAATAAATATGAATCTCATAATAATAAAGTTGGTTACCGCAATTTATCGAAAATGATTGTCTTAATAAATGAAATATAACGGCTTTTGATTTTTCCTTGAATAATCAACGGATTTGAATTAGATTGAAATCAAAGTAATGAATTCACAATTCGTGTTAATTAACTAAATTTTAATCATTCCGACATGAAAAGTTTAATGTTTTCAGTGCTGTTCGTATTCGTTTTTGTCTCAGGCTGTAATGTTAAGAAAACGGAAATCGGCGAATCACAAAAAAACTCTTTTTCCCCGAAAGGGAACTGGATTGACCTTACTTATTCTTTTGATGAAGAGTCGGTTTACTGGCCCACAAATATTCCGTTTAAACACGAAACCGTATTCGAGGGTATAAATGATAAAGGGTATTTTTATTCGTCCTATAAATTCAGCGCCGAAGAGCACGGCGGAACTCATTTCGATGCCCCTAACCATTTCGGGCAAAATAAAAATTCCGTGGAAAAAATACCTGTTGAACAATTTATGGGCGAAGGAGTTGTTGTAAATGTTACTGAAGCTGTGCTGAAAAATCGCGATTATCAGATTACAGTTGCCGATTTGAAAAACTGGGAGAATCAACATGGCTTAATTCCTGAGGGAGCTATCGTACTGCTTTATACAGGATTCGGGAAATTTTATACGGATAAAGTGAGTTACACGGGCACTGCTAAAAGCGGAGCTTCTGCCGTTCCCGAACTTCACTTCCCGGGCTTACATCCCGATGCGGCAAAATGGCTTGCGGCGGAGCGTAAAATAAATGCCGTGGGGCTTGATACACCCAGTATAGATTACGGACAGTCACAGGATTTTATGACGCATAGAATATTATGCGATAAGAATATGACGATGTACGAAAATGTAGCTAATCTTGAGAAACTGCCCCCTAAAGGTTCATGGATAATTGCTCTTCCCATGAAGATTAAAGGCGGCAGCGGGGCACCGCTCAGGATTATTGCATGCGTCAGCAATTAAAGAAACTCTAAGCTTTAGCGTTTTTCCGGGGCTTATGTATCCTAAAAGATATGGCTGTATTATAAAAAGGGGTAGATAAGAAATTATAACTAAAAATACGATTTTGCTCTTATTATCAAAAAGTTCTTCTCTGTGTAACTCTGCGTCTTCCCTGCCTGCAGCAGGCAGGTCTGTGACTCTGTGTAACTTCTTTATATTACACATATCTATTCAATATTAGAATACAGCCAAAGATATCTGCGGAGTGCGGATTATCTTTGTCGAAATTCTTTAAAAAGTTTGCTTTAAAAATCTCTTTGGTCATTTCAAAATTATCATTTTCCTTGTCTGCGAATAAACCATATCATTATTTGCTGAGTTCACTGTCAGTCTGTAAAAATAAACTCCGCTTGCGAAATCGGAGGCGTTCCAGTCAACGCTGTAAGTTCCCGCTGAAAGCTTTTCATTCACAGGTGTTGCAGCTTCTCTGCCAAGCATATCAAAAATCTTTAAGGAAACATTCCCGGCAACTGACAACTGAAAACTAATCTTTGTCATTGGATTAAACGGATTCGGATAATTCTGGTTTAACGAATATTCTGCCGGTATTTCTATGCCTTCTTTTTTAATGCCGATAGTATTCAAATCTATTACGCTTGTCCATACCTGATATATCCCGGAATAATCATCCATCCAGAAAGGATATAGTTTTGTGCCGTGTGAGACTACCGATATAAAATCGCCCTGATATCCAGATGCTCCGCCGACAATTGGCTTTGGCTTAAACCTGTGATTACTTAAAACTATATCCGACCAGTTGTTCCCTCCGTCCGTTGAGCGTGAGAGATATACTTCCGCAGAGTCCGTCGTCGTATTTCTGTCATCATAATAAATAACATTTATACCGCCCGATGAATCTGTTACTATCGCGGGAAAATACTGGGTTTTCCCGTTGTTTATTGCATCCTGATTTATTCTTATTCCCGCAGACCATGTTGCGCCTCCGTCGGTCGAACGGTGAAGTATTATGTCCGGATCACTTCCCGCCGGAGAAAGATTTTTCTCGTTAGTTATTGCATATATCCATCCGCGCCTTAAACCAGAACTTCTGTCTATATCAATTTTCGGGAGTCCGTTAACCCTGATATTGCCTTTTTGAGGAAGTGTACCGCTTATACCGTTCATTGTATAAGCATTTTGAGACACATTCCAGCTTGAGCCCCCGTTTGTTGATACAGCGAATCCGGCAAATATTTCTGTAAACGGCGTTACAGAAGTTACACCAGACCAAATTACGTGTATTCCGCCGTCAAGTCCTGTTTCAATGTATCCTCCTGATGATCTTACAGGCGGACTTCCGTTTACTGCCGCCGGTGTTGACCAGTTTACGCCGCTGTTGCTTGAATATGAGAAAAGCACAGGGAATGGCGAAATAAAATTTACCCAGGCTGTGTAAACTCTTCCGAAATACGGACTCGCAGGATTATTATCGCTTGTCGTTGTTCCCTTATCCTCGGGTTGTATATTTGTTATCGTATAAGCCGCCGACCAGGTATTACCCATATTAGTCGAGTAATGAGAATAAACACCGTAGAATATTGAGCCGATGTGAGTCAGAACTAATGCTCCCGTATTTGTTATCGCAACTCCTGGGTCCCCGCCGTGATTGTACAGATAAGCGCCCGTACACGTATCGCTCCCTGACCAGTTCAGTCCTCCGTTAGTTGTGATGTAAATACCCTCGCTTCTGAATCCGTTTGTAGGGTTAATCGTGACTGCGCTTGCGAACATAACCAATGGATTCAATGGACTGATTGTTACTATGGGTTCGGTTTGCGTTATGCTGCCCGGATATATTCTGAAGTTTCCCGGTAATGGATTTGCTTCAGGGAGAGTTACATTCAGAATAAATAAAAAAATTAAACTTATCTTAAAAAAGTTATGCATTTTCATAATACTAAATTTAATATCTGAAACTGACGTTTAGTCCGGAGAAAAGGTTTCTCGGTTCCCCCGTTTCAAAATACCTCCCGTAATAATCGTTAATATTCACAAAACCGACATACCTTTTATCGAAAATATTATTCATACCGACGAAAGCTACGCACCCGAATTTTCCGAAAGTGGCATTTATTCCCGCCATTGCATTACCATAGAAATATAACGGCGTATTTACTGTATTTTTGTCATCAACATACATATTAGTGATATAATCGCAGTCCCATTGCAATAAGCCGTTAAAGTTTTCATTAATTTCAAATTCAAAGTTTAGTATCAGATTAAGTATATGCTGAGGCACCGACGGCTCACGGTTTCCGGCATAACTTTCGTATGTTGTTCCGGAAGGACCGAATATTATTGCGTTGTACTCGTCATACTTGAAATTTGTAAATGTATAATTTACCGTTAGTTCAATTCCTTCTAAAGGTTCGCTCATTATTCCGACTTCTATTCCCTTGCGGTTCGATTTAGCGGCGTTTCTGTAATAAGTTGTTTGATTAATTGTATATGGAACTATTTCATCTGCTATCACGTAATCAAAAAAGGTCGTTTCAAAGAAGAGTTTGCGCATAAATTCTGATTTCTTGTTTAAAAGGTTTCCTTTGATTCCCAGTTCGAAATTGTTCGACTTCTGCGGAGCAAGGTCAGGGTTCATTGTATATTTTGTGTTGGAAGTCGTATAATTATTATCAAGTTCATAAACCGACGGTACATCGTATCCTATTCCATAAGAGGTGTATAATGCCACCGAAGGTGTTAATTTGTAATTAAGGGCAATTTTAGGCGTGAATTCCTGAAATATTCTTGAAGTATCCGTAAATCCCCGAAACTGAAGCGAGCTTTTTGAAAATACATTCCTGTCAAATCTTCCGGATAAAAATAAATCCATTTTGTTGGTAACAAGGTTAAACTGATTCTGAAAATAAAATCCTATGCTTCCCTGATCGTCTTCAAACATATCATTGACGTTGTTACCCTTATGACCGTTTATATTGTCGAATACCGTCCTCGGTCCTGACTGGTATGCATAATCCATTCCGATCGTAAACTTGTTGTTTCTTTTTAAAATTTCCGAACGGTTCGTAAATCGTATCAAAGAACCGAGTGAATATCGTGTCGCTATTGTGTAATCGGCATCATTGGTTTTTATAAGTTCTTTAATTCCACCGTAAATTGTTGCTTCGATTTCGTTATTATTATATTTCCCGAAACTCGTTAAAAACTTAACGCCAAGCCTGCCTTTTTGCGTTTCGTTGCGGAAGTCCTGCGATATTGCTATATCTCTTGCCTGAAACGGATCTTCGGTAAATTCTTCCGGTGTAAGTGAACCCGGTATTTTATTTAAACCGCGTACATAGTTCCCGAGCACGGATATTGTTGTTTTGGTTCCTAAGTATCCTTCAAAAACTGAGTTGACTATGTGAGTATATTCATTACTGTGAACACGGAAGCCGTCAAGATTCTTATAATTATAGGAAAGAAAATATCTGTAATCATTCGTCTTAACACCCGCTTTTATACCGTTTTGCCGGTAACCGTATTTGCCGATTTGATTATTGCTTGTAAAAAAATTTTTCGGAAAATACATGTCTGTGAGAAAATTAATTACACCGCCCGGCGCATTAGCGTACAGTGAAGATAAATTACCCTTTACGACTTCAACGCCTCCGAGTGAAGTGAAATCAACCGCATCAATCACAGTTTCGCCGTCAGGTTCGGATTCGGGAATTCCATCCTGCAGAATCCTTACTCCCCTTACTCCCGTATTTGACCTTGTTCCGAAACCTCTTATCGAAATTCTTAAGTCGTGATTGCCGTAACGGGACTGAAGATACAATCCGGGTACATCTGCCAGCACATCCTTTGCCGACACTTTCTTCCCGTAACCAAGTTCTTTCTTATCAACCCTGAAAACCGAATATGGAATATCAATGATTTTGTCAAAAGTTCGTGTTCCCGTTATAACAAGTTCTTCGGTTTGATACTTCAGGGAATCCTCCTTCTCTTTTTCCTGAGCTGATAGTGTTACAGACAGAAAAGCGGAAAACAGAAAAACCGGAAAGAAAAAAAAGTATAATATCGTATATATGTTTTTCATATCGAATTAGTTGAAGTTAACAAATTTATTACATTACATATATTCAAAAACAGACCGGGTGAAATATTTCAAATTTCACCCGGTACTGCAAATTTGAAAATCAGAATCTAATTTTTAAAGCTCCGAAAATTTCTCTTCCCACTCCGGGCTGATATGCATTACCGCCTGGATCAGGTTCGGTGAAAGCAACATATTTTGTGTCGCCGATGTTTTTCAAGTTAAAGCTTATCTCTCCCCCGAATCCTTTCATATTCCAATCGTATGCAACTCTGGCATTGAACAGTGAGTATGCCGGTGCCGCTTCGGATTCAATGTTTGCGCCGTCTATATATATTTTGCTCACTGTTTCATTGCTGACTCCGAATGATAATCCCTGTATCGGCATATATTGAACATCTATGAAAAGTTGATGCATAGGTGAGTTCGGAAGATAATTACCGTCCTGTATGTATTTCACGATGGTAGTGTCATCCATGACAACTCTCGTAGGTGAGATGTCGGCGTATTTGAAACTGGAAAAAGTATATGCGAGTTGAACTGTTACCGGCTTAACCGGTATCCACTTGCCGTAAAGTTCGATACCCATTCTGTTACTCGCTCCGTAGTTCCTGTAAAATGTTTCTTGTCCGCGGGTTGGGATTCTGTATCTGTCGAAATCATTTTTCGTGTTCATATAAAATCCTGTCAGTTCATAATAAAATACATCTTTTATTATGCCGCGCAGTCCGATTTCCTCTCCGCTCGACGTGGCAGGGGACAAATTTTTATTAAATCCTCCGTATCCGTCTGGATTCTGCGCAAGTTCCTCTGTCGCAGGCGGCAGGAATCCCTGTCCCCAGCTTGCGAAAACATTAAGATTCGGTAATAATGAATAATTAATCCCGATTCTGCCTGTTAATTTATCGAAGTTAGCACTGCCCGAATAATTTATTCCGCCTGCCTTTAATTTATCGTCAAGATCGTTATTAATTTTATCGTAACGGATACTCAAAACGGCGTTAAATTTAGGACCTATATCAATTTTATTGATCGCAAATAATCCTATACTGCTTTGTTTTATTGTCTCGTCTGACCGAAGTGTATCGCCTCTAACAGAATGCAGGTTGTCAACTCTGGATTCATCTATAGTTTGCCAGCGAAGGTCGCTTCCAACACTAAAATGATTTTTTATGAAATCTTTCTTTTTACCGTAATTGTATGTGTATTGCAGAGATGTTCCCGGAGTAACAATTGTTCTGTTATTGAATATTTTGTTATTTGCTTCAGTAAAAAGAGTTCGTTTTGTGTAAGCTGTGAATTGTAAGTCATGGTTCTCCGCGAAAGTATAAGAACCCGTAACGCCGCCTGTCAGACGATTAGTTTCTAAGTATTCATTAAAGGGTACAGCATCAGGATTTGCTTGTTTTGGGTCAGTATTATATTGATCAAGATTTATACCTTCAGGATTTTCGTGATATGTGTCAGTCCAGAAAAACAAAGGTGTAATTATTAGATTCTTGGCGGGTTTGTATTCTGCCTTACCGGAAATTTTATCCGACCAGAAATGAGTATGTACTCGGTATCCGTCACCCATCTCCCTTGAGAATGACATTCTGTAATCAACTTTGTCCACGGTTCCTCCGTATTGTCCGAAAGCCTTCCAGAAATTATTAGAGCCGTAAGAACCAAAAGCTTCACCCCCGAGCGGTATGTTATAGCCGCCATTGGTTAAGATGTTGATAATTCCGCCTGAAGCGCTTCCGCCGTAAAGTGAAGCGGACGGTCCGCGCAATACTTCCATTCGGTTTACTGTCAGCCAGTCAACGTCAAAAACATCCGGCGCAAAACCCGTTGGATCGTTTAAAGGAATTCCGTCAAGTATGATGTTTATTCCGCGGATTCCCCTCTCGGAAAGAATACCCTGCCCTCTTATGGACAGATGCACACGCTCTCCGTTTGCCTGATTGTCAACTTTTACGCCGGGAACCAATTTTAAAGGCTCGTCTATTGCTATTGTCCGCGGCATTAATTCCAGCATTAATTTATCAACTATGCTTGTGGAATAAGGTGACATTTTTACGGGCATGCTGAGACGCGGAGCGGTAATCAATATTTCATAAGGATATTTGTATTCGATAGTATCCTTTTTGCCGTTTTCATCCTGAGCAAAAAGCCCGTAATTAATTAATAATGCAAAAAATACTAATAATATTTTTTTCATATATTTCCCTATTTTTAATTTTTAGTTTTTTAAAACTCCGGCGTAAGGTTATCCGTACGTGCGGAGCAGAAAATGTTAATATTTTATATATAGGGAAAAAGCTTCGGGGGCGGTATCGGAACTTCGGAATCAAAAGAATCTAACTTTTCATCGTATATGAAAAAATCTATTTTCCGGGCTTCTGTTTTATCAGTATAACTATCGTTTGAACAAATAGCATTCCTTGAGAGAAAACTCAGTCCATTAATTATAGTGGTTGAATTGCGTGACTTAGGGTTGTCGTCTTTAAACTTTATAAATGACTCGTAGGTTTGTGTTAGTATGTCTTCTTCGTAATCATATTTACACCATAAATATACTGTATCTCCAATTATTTTTTTATGATGAATATCATATAATCTGCCCTCATGCCTTATTTCGTCATGTGTTAAATATTGTATAAATTCTTCCGGGTTGGTAAGTTCTTTTTTGAGTATAATAATCAGTTCTAACTCATTTTCGTCAATATTTTCATTGACATACTTTGCCGTTTCTTTAAAAAACAGGCTCATCTGCCAATAAATAAAAGTAAACCCAAACGAGTCAAAAATAAACAGTGAACACAACAGTATTGCTGTAATTTTTTTCACTTTGGTCCGGAATTACCGGTTTCATAGTTTCTTAATACTTTAGTATCCTTTGTGTCTTTTGTGGTTATGTTTCTACAACAAAATTAGATAGAATAATTTAATAAATCAACTAACTCAAAAATCCATAAACCGTAAATGTTAAAGTCCATATTTATCAATAAGATATATCAGTCCTGCAAGGGCGGCACTGCCTAACTGCATTTCCCTCCGGTTAATAGTTTCAAAAACATCTGCCGGAGAATGGTGAAAATCAAAATATCTCTGCGAATCTGTAATCAGTTCCATCAGTGCGGCGTCGCAAACGTCTTTCAGAAAACTTACATCTACTCCGCTCCATCCCTTCTCAATTTTGTAAATACCGTACGGACGAAAAAATTCTTTCCATTCTTTAAGTTTTGCGAATTTTTCATCCGACGCATCGCCCGTAAATCCATCAGGTGAGAAGCCTCCCGCATCGGATTCAATCGCCGCAATGTGTTTCTCGTTTTTTTCTTTCACTTCTTTCGCATACGTGCGCGCGCCTCTCTGCGCAATTTCTTCGTCCATGAACCATACTATTCTTATCGTATGTCTCGGTTTTATTCCGAGTGATTTAATCAGGCGTATTGATTCCAGCGCCTGTATGACTCCCGCTCCGTCATCATGAGCGCCTTCACCGGTGTCCCAGGAATCAAGATGTCCGCCCACTAAAATTATTTCTTCGGGAAATTCAGTACCCGTTAATTCTCCGATTACATTATATGATTTTACGTCGGGATATTCCGAGCATTCCATCTTGAAATAAAAATTAAGCTCAGGATCGGCTTTCAATAATTCACTGATTTTATCCGCGTCTTTTGTACTTATGCCTGCGGCAGGAATACGGGGTATAGTATCAACGTAATGCATAACTCCGGTATGCGGATGGTAATCACTTGCGAGTGTGAGCGAACGGACAATGACTCCTACTGCGCCGTATTTTGCCGCTTCAATTGCTCCGTAAACGCGCTGGTCTGCCGCGCTTCCGTATGCGCTTCCGGGATTAATGTATCGGTGGTCACCCGAACGGTTAAAAAAAACTATTTTTCCTTTTATATTGTCCTCTCCCAGAGTTTTCAGCTCGTCAAAATTTTGGACTTCCACAACCCTGGCAGTTATTCCGTCTTTTGGCGTTCCGACGGATGTTCCGAGTGCTAATATATTAACAAATTCACTGCCGAAGACTTCAGACATATAGTATGCGTTTTCTTTTGGTCCCCTCACCCAGTTCCGCACCATAGTTTCCTGCAGTCTTACATTTTCCAGTCCCGCTTCCGTGAAAAGTTTTTTCCCGTATTCAACTGCCTGCAATGACTGCGGTGAGCCGGCAATCCGTCCTCCGATATTCTTGCAAAGATAACGTAACTGCTCGTATGCAATATTGCTCGTAAGCGCTTCACTGTATATATTCCTGATCGTTAAAGAGTCAATATTTTGCGATTTTCCAAGTCCCGGTATAAAAGATAAAACTACTAATATAGACAGATAATATTTTTTCATCGTATTATTGTTTGTATCACTCAATTTACACAATAATATTTTAGATTATAACACAAAAATAAAAAATAATGGTGCCTGCTATTAAATTGAATTTCCCGTATTGCTTTCATATTTTGATTTTATAAAACATATATTATGGTTCCCGATACTTTTATTGTCAACATAGAGGTTTGCGCAAATTCGGTTAATTCAGCCGTGTCCGCTGAAAAGGGAGGAGCGCGCAGAATCGAACTCTGCGATAACATAACCGAAGGCGGAATTACTCCTTCCCACGGTGCCATCATTGCCGCAAGAAGAAAAATGTCAGCGGATTTATATGTTATCATAAGACCGCGCGGCGGTGACTTTCTGTATGACGATACGGAGTATTGTATAATGAAATACAATGTCGAGTTATGTAAATCGGCAGGAGCTGACGGTATCGTAACCGGTATTCTAAACTCCGACGGCAGTGTTGATGTTAAAAGGACTGAATTACTCGTCCGCCTCGCATATCCTATGAAGGTTACTTTTCACAGAGCATTCGATATGTCGCGCGACCCTTTTAAAGCGCTTGATGATGTTATATCAATAGGATGCTCGCGGGTGCTGACTTCAGGACAGAAAGAGAAGGCGGTTCAGGGCGAAAAATTAATTTCCGAACTAATTCAGTATGCCGGCAATAAGATATCGGTAATGCCGTGTTCCGGAATAAATGAAAAAAATATAGAGCGACTCGTGAAAAGAACAGGAGCCCGCGAATATCACGTTTCACTTCGCGATTCCGTTAAAAGTCTTATGAAATTTAAACGGAACAGCATTTCAATGTCCGGCGGGGAAAATAAAAGTGAATATTATATTGAGGTCACTAATTCCGAACGCGTTCGCCGTGTTTTAAAACTCGCGGAGAAAGCATTTAATAAATATCATCTAAAAAAATAAGACATGAAAATTATTAACTGCGCGCTAATAATCATACTTTTTTCTGTTTCAGTATCTTTTTCAAAACCCGGAGATACTTCCGTAGTTCAGGCATTTACTTTTAATGATGTTACTAAACGCCGAGGTACGTTTACATTCCCCGACAACGGCAGGAGGTGGGCAAAGATTCTGATGATTCGTACTCTGAAATGCGATGCCGCAACTACGCAGGATAAGTATCCATGCGGCGAATGGGATTATACAACAAATACATTATTATACGTTTCGCGCTTTCCGGGTGATACTGTGAAAGAAATATTTGAACTCGAAAACTTTGTGACTCCGTATGGAAAGAATCTTGATTATAACGGTGAAAAAGGATGGTCGTATATTTATGACGTTACAGATTATTCTCCTTTGCTGAAAGGAGAAGTGGATTTATCCTCGGGAAATCAGCAGGAACTGCTTGATATGAAATTTATCTTTATTGAAGGAATCCCCCCGCGTGATGTTATCGAAATAAGGAATTTGTATAAATGGGGGATGTATAATTACGGTGAGCTGAGCATAAATAATAAGCTTGGTTTCATTAATATTCCTTTGCGCGCGGATGCACGAGGCTATAAACTGAAAGCCCGTATCACGGGACACCGGGAAGTGGGCGCTTATGCATGCTGTGAATGGCAGTCGAAAACTCACAGATATACATGGGGAAATAAAGAATTCCGTGAGATACTCTCTAACTGGATTGTCTGGAAAGACTGCGGTCGGAATCCCGTTTTCCCGCAGGGCGGAACCTGGCAATTTGACCGCGCCGGCTGGTGCCCCGGCTCACCTGCGCAGATATTCGAATTTGAAATGACAAATAAATTCAAGCCCGGCGATACTATAACTAATTTCGATTATGAAATTGAACCATACTCCAATCCAGTTGAAAAAGACGGGGAGTTCGTCGAGTCTCATCAGATTGTTTTCTATTCTGCGCCGAATTTTAAGAACGATGCTGCAATCGAAGAAATCATTGCTCCGAATTCCCTGGAAGGATACAGACGCGATAATCCGATTTGCGGAAGTCCGCGCGTAATAATAAAAAATACGGGTTCAAATCCGTTACAAACTCTTATAATAACTTATGGACTTAGCAACGGAGAGAAATCGGTTTATACGTGGAATGGAAAACTGCAATTTCTTGAAACACAGGAAATTTATCTGCCTGTTCCCTTATGGAAAGGGCTGTCTGAAAACAGAGTCTTTCTTGTTACTGTCAGTGAACCAAATGGTATTCCCGATGAATATGAATTTAATAATTCATTATCATCAACAGTCACCATTCCTGAATATATGCCTGAAAAATTCATATTGCATATTGAAGCAAATGACCTCGGCAGGGCGAAAGAAAATGCTTATACAATTTCCGACGGAAAAGGAAAAATATTTTTTAACCGTCCGTATCTTGAAGACAGTACTGTCTATGACGATGAGATTGAACTTCCCGAAGGTTGTTACGTTTTCTTGCTTACTGATAAAATGGAAGACGGTATGATGAAACACTGGTGGGAAAGAGAACATCCGGAGCGAATCGGCAAAACCGCAAAATTACGTTTGATATCTGTATCAGGCGATACTTTAATGAAGTTCCCCGCCGATTTCGGGCAGGAACTAAGGTTCTGCTTCCGTGTCGGAAATGTTTTTTGATATTGCTTTTACGCATTTTCGTTCCGGCAGCTTTTAAGCAGGAATCCATATCTGTATTGTCAATTTTTATTATATTTTAACTGATTTTCCGCATTTCTTAATTACGGTAAAAAAAATATATTATTGTAAGAAAAAAAACGATGGCACACGCGCAAAAAGATGAAAACCGGTATAGAATGCTGTTTGAAAATATGACAAGCGGATTTGCACTGTTTGATGTGATTTCTGATGAATACGGAAAAGTCCAAAACCTGTTTTATATCGAGCAAAACACGACACACGAGAATCAAACGGGATTGCAGCGTGAGCAATTTTCAGGCAAAACAATAATTGATGTTTTTCCGATGATTGATATTGATATTGTCTCAAACATTGGAAATGCCGCAATCAATGGAAATACATACTCAAAAGAATTCTTTTCCCGGGACTTTGGAAAGTTTATTCGTGTATCGGCATACTCTCCCGATAAAAATAAAATTGCGGTAATTTTCGACGATATTACAGAAATGAAACACGCCGAGCAAAATTTCAGAAAGTTTCTGCATGGTATCGAACAAAGCCCCTTTTCCGTTGTTATTACCGATACATGGGGAAATATTGAATATGTAAATCCAAGATTCTGCAGTGTAACAGGTTATACGAAGGAAGAAGTTACCGGTCAAAACCAAAGGATTCTTAAGTCCGGTGAAACTAAAATTGAAAGCTATACTGAAATGTGGGATACTCTGGCTTCTGGAAATGAATGGCGGGGTGAATTTCTTAATAAAAAGAAAAACGGCGAACTGTATTGGGAGACTGTGAATATTTCTTCGGTGAATAATGAGAATGGAAGTGTAACTCACTATATTGGCATCAAAGAAGATATTACCGAAAAAAAAAGAGCGGCAAAACAGTTAAAAACGGCAATGGATAAAGCAGCAAAAATCAGCAGTTTTAAATCTGATTTTCTCGCTGACATAAGTCATGAACTCCTT
>JAPLFI010000350.1 GCA_026390755.1 Ignavibacteriota bacterium | reverse complement strand
TCGAAGAAATCATAGACGAAAGTTATTTGCATTACCGCATTGACTCGACGAAGTATCTCGGTGATAAAATGACGGAAAACGGAATACCTATCATACAGCCTCCCGGCGGACACGCTATATATTTAGATGCTAAGGCATGGCTGCCGCATATACCTGCGGATCAGTTTCCCGGGCAGGCAGTTGTCTGTGAGCTCTATCTTGCGGGCGGAGTTCGTGCAGTTGAAATCGGAAGCGTAATGTTCGGCAAGTACGACGAAAACGGGAAAACGATTCCGGCTGATATGGAACTTGTGCGTCTTGCCATTCCGCGCCGTGTATATACACAAAGCCACATTGATTTCCTTATAGAAGTGCTCTGCGAAATAAACGACAGGAAAGATAAAATCAAAGGCGTGAAAATCGTTGAGGAACCAAAATTCCTCCGCCACTTCACTGCAAAGTTTGATTTATTGGATTAAAGAGTTATTTTAATGAAGATCTCTAAACCCATTTAGGTATGCCTTTTAGGGGTTTATGAAAAAAGTACCAAATGTTTTTAGTTCTTAACGCCGTCGGCGTTACATGTTAATTGAAATATGCTAACCCCCTAATCACGACGCCTCTTAATCCTAAATATCCGTAAGAAAACATCTTCTTTACTTTCATCTGTCACGGTTACATTAATTATGACGCAACGACAACAACCTGGTTGAGCTGTAATGAAAATAGCATAATAAAATCATGGTATTTTTCTTATATTGCATTTATTTGCCGTATAAGCTAAATTGATTTTACTTAAACGGCTTAAACATACAACTTTATGGCAAAACGAAACAACTTAACTCCTTTTTCGGACCAATTAGTAATTGATCGTTTCAGACTGGAGAATCCCTGGTGGACTGACGGAAAAACGGAAGAGGAATATAATTCGAAAAAAAGGAGACTCTATTTTTCTTTGTTTTCACCATTAGTTAAGCAAACTGACGTAAAAAGAGCTTTGGTTCTAATGGGTCCAAGGCGTGTCGGGAAAACGGTTATGCTCCACCATGCAATCCAGAATCTTCTTGACAACGGAATAAACCCGAAGAAAATCTGTTTTATTAACATCGAAAATCCGGTATATAATAATATCTCTTTGGATAGCCTGTTTACATTTGCGAGAAAAGCAACAAATGAAATTCAACATGATGGCTGGTTTATATTTTTTGATGAAATTCAATATTTAAAAGAATGGGAAGTTCATCTTAAAGTCCTGGTTGATACATACCCGAATACAAAATTTATTGTTTCCGGTTCTGCCGCCGCTGCTTTGAAAATGAAAAGCAACGAGAGCGGCGCGGGCAGGTTTACTGATTTTAAGCTCCCCCCTCTCACCTTTAATGAATATATTGATTTAAAAGGACTGGATGACATCATGATACCCGCCGAACTGGACTGGAACGGGAACCTGCATAAATTCCGGGACACAATAAATATTAAAGAATTAAATAACCATTTTCTGGATTATATAAATTACGGAGGATACCCGGAAGTTATTTTTTCCGAGTCAATACGGAAAAATCCGGGCAGATATATCCGAAGTGATATAGTGGATAAAGTTTTGCTCCGTGATTTACCGAGTCTCTACGGTATTCAGGATGTTCAGGAATTGAATTCATTGTTCACAACTCTTGCTTATAATAGCGGAAACGAAGTCTCGCTTGAATCTCTGAACACAGCTTCTCATGTTGATAAATATTTGATAAAAAAATATCTTCAATATCTCGAAGCAGCATTTTTAATCCATATAGTTAAGCGATTAGACGAAACAGCGAAAAAATTTAAAAGAGAAAATTTTTATAAAATATATCTGACGAATCCGTCTTTGCGGAGCGCTTTATTTTCGCCGATTCAGGCAACCGATGATATGATTGGTAACATGGTTGAAACCGCCGTCTATTCCCAGTGGATGCATCGCGAACGGTTTACTCCCTGGTATGCAAGGTGGAAGAATGGCGAAGTTGATATGATAGGATTAGATGAAAAAAAGCTGAAACCAGTCTGGGCAGTTGAAATTAAGTGGAGCAACAGGTCTTTAGATAAACCCCGGGAACTTAAAAGTCTTCTGTATTTTTGTAAAAAAAATAATTTAAACTCGGCTTTAGTCACAACACTTGATAAAAATGGAAAGCAGGAAATAGACGGTATAACACTGCATTTTATACCCGCTTCTGTTTATGCTTACGTCGTTGGTTATAACACACTTGACATAAAGTCAAACCCGGATTAATAATATAACACGTTTTATCCCCTCACTTTCAGCCAGTTGCGCGTCAGGCGGGGGACTCCGCGTGCTTTGATTCCCATATACTCAATCCAGTCGCGATGCTGTCTGTTAAAACCAAGCGCTTCAAAAAATCGTGTCTCAAGTTCCTGTATATCAGATTCTGTTCTGCGTTCAAGGGATTTTTCCGCAGTCTCTTCAGCCGCATCAGTTGCGTTTTTGATAAGTGTTGCGCTGAGATTATCGGGACGGTTATCTATAAGGTTTTTGTTCTTGTGCTTTACGCTGTATTCTGCCGTGTCAATGCCGAAGTAAACCCGTGCAATTAATTTATGAACCTGAAAGCCCTTCCTGTCTTTTTCCTTACGTAAGAACACAGTGAGATATTTTGATTTCGGATAAAGAAATTCGGTTAACTGATGCCGCTCGCCCGTGATGCTGTGAGTAAAATATATTCTCC
>JAPLFI010000417.1 GCA_026390755.1 Ignavibacteriota bacterium | reverse complement strand
TTTTCCATTGCAGGCACAATTTGCTCCATCCCTGCCATCTGCTGTTGGCTGGAAGAAGATATTTGAATGAAAGACTGCGCCGCTTCATCCACATTTTCCGCAAGAATTTCAATAACCTCTCCGCTCTGCTTAACAAGCCTGATACCATCTTCAACAGTCCTTGAACCTTTCCCTGTAACATCAACAGCCAGACTTACTGACTTTTGAATCTCGTTTATTATTTCTTTTACCTGCGCTGTAGCTTTTTTTGATTGCTCGGCAAGGCTTCGGATTTCCTGCGCCACGACTGCAAAGCCGCGCCCGTGTTCTCCGGCTTTTGCCGCTTCGATAGCAGCATTTACGGCGAGAAGATTCGACTGGTCGGCAATATCCGTAACGCTCGAAGTAATCTCACCGACGGAGCGGTTTTGATCGGCAAGTTTGACTACAGTATCGGCAATTATATTCATCTGACTGTCAATTTTTTTCATAGCATCAATCACCTGTTGAACAGATTCCTGACCTTTTTCAACCGAATCTGTTGCCTTTTGAGAACTTTCGGCAAGCGCCACTGCTTTCTGATTCGATACCACTGCGGTCTGGCGAACCTCTTCAACTGTTGTAGTAGTTTCCGAAATCGCCGTAGAAGTTTCCGTTGCCCCCGTAGATATTTCCGTTACCGAGCTCAGGATTTCCGCGGCTGACGTGCCCAGAACAGTAACACCGTTTCTGATTTCCATAGAAATTTTACTGAGCATACGAAGCATCCACAGAATAAGTAAAATTGCAATGATTACCGTGCCGATTCCCATTATTATAATTGCAATAAGCACTATACGAGAGGTAGAATTATTGCGCTCCATAATTTTCTTTGTATAGATATCGAGTTCATTTTCAACTGTCAGGATTCGCTGACGTATGTCATCGTATAAAGGGCTCTGAACTTTTGTCGCATAAGCCATCGCCGAATCATTTTTTCCCAAGCGAATAAGTTCGAGCTGTTTGACGCGGTTTTCACGGAAAGTAATCATCAGTGTTTCTATTTCTTTGAATAGCAACTGTTCTTCCTGCCAACCGGCAAGACCCTGTTTTATCGTTTTAACACGATTATCCACATCGGTTATCCTTTCCTTTATCTCTTTCTGCAGAATGTCACGTTCTCTGCCGTCTTTGCTCAGTATCATTTCAAGCATTAATGCGCGAAGGCGGTTTTCATCAGACCGGAACTGAGTCAACTCCCGTTCAATCATCAGCGCGTTTGTCAGTTCCAACTGGGAATTATTGATAGCGCTTATACTGAGATAAGATACAATAACAGTAGCGAGAAATGCTAAAATTATAAAGCCGAATCCCAGAAAAAGCTTTGCTTTTGTGCTTAGTTTTGAAAAACGTTTTTGTGATGTGTCCATATTAAATCCTTTTATTAAATTTGAAATTATTTTTACTTTCCTTTTTGATTTACTCTTAGGAGATTACTTGTTAATAAACTTTTTGATTTACGATCAGTAGATTACTTGTTAATAAACTTTCGGCATTGTGCAATATCAGTCCGTCAGGACTCACTCCGCTGATAAACTCAGCGCCTGTTCCGCTGAGTGTCGGGGGCGGCGGACTTAAGTCATTCAGTTCCATCAGCTTATTCCCTGTAATGGCATCGGCAACAATGCCAAACTCCATATTCCCATGCTCAAGTAAAATCACTTTATTGAGTTCTGTTAAACCCTTTTCTTTAAGGTTAAAAAGTTTTTTGAGATTAACAATGGAAACAATTTTTCCGCGAAGGTTTATAACACCCATCACAAATAACGGCGCTCCGGGTATAGCAGTTATTTCCTTTAAAGACAAAACTTCGCTGACGAAACTGCTATTAATTGCATACCGTTCAGGCGCGAGTAAAAACTCGACAAT
>JAPLFI010000284.1 GCA_026390755.1 Ignavibacteriota bacterium | reverse complement strand
AATGACATATCCCAGACGCGTGATTTAAACCTGAAATCTCTTGATGTCAGCGCTCCCACAGGACAAATTTCCACAACATTCATAGAATACGGATTGTCAAGTTTTTTGCCGGGGAATGTTTCAATAGTAACTTTTTCACCTCTTTTGACGAAAGTAAGCTGAGGATTCTTTGCTATCTCTTCGCAAAAGCGTATGCATCGGGAACAGCTTATGCATCTTTCCCTGTCAAACATAACGTTTGTACCAAGTTCGATTCTTTTATCCTTGTGATTTTTTTCTTCTTCGAATCTTGATATTCCGATACCGTACTTAAATGCGTAATCCTGAAGTTTGCATTCACCCGCTTCATCGCAGATAGGACAGTCGAGAGGGTGATTAATAAGAAGAAATTCCATAACGGAGTTCTGAGCAGTTACAACTTTCTCTGACTTTGTATGAACTACCATACCCTCCGCCGCTAAAGTAGAACAGGCTATGGCGAGTTTAGGCAGTTTTTCAATTTCCACGAGGCATATCCTGCAGTTGCCTGAAATACTTAATCCGGGATGCCAGCAGAAATGAGGGATCTTAATGCCAGCGTTTCTTGCCGACTCAATGACAGTTTGTCCCTGTCTGAATTCTACTTCTTTATCGTCAATAATTAGCTGTGGCAAATCTATAATTTTATTTCCGTAAAAAAAGTTTTTCTGAAATTAATTTACATACCGTATTCTTCGGTAATATCCGTCTTATTCTTAATGGTTAAAAATCTGAATTCACTCAGCGGAAGCTCTTCGTCAATTTCGAGTTTTATAAAAATCATATACTTCAGACACAACCTCAAAATCCTGTTGATAAATCCGCTCGTCAGATAGTGTCTTATGAGAGGATTAACGCAGAGTATAACAAACTTGCTTCCGCCGCCGCCCGCATAACGCTGAAGCCATCTTTCAATTTCCGTAATAAATGCCATTTTCGACTGCACTCTGCCGCTGCCGTCGCACATCGGGCACTGATCTGAAACTCTGTGAAATATATTCTGCCGAATTCGCTGTCTCGTAATCTGAACCAAACCGAAATCCGTCATAGGCAGTACTGTAATTTTAGCCCTGTCTTTTCTGAATTCACGCCTCAGCTCTTCATGCAGTCTCCGTTTATTCTGCTCCTCATACAGGTCAATGAAATCAATTACAATAATTCCGCCTATATCCCTCAGTCTGAGCTGACGGGCAACCTCCCGCGCGGCGTCGGAATTTATTTTCAGTGAATTCTGTTCCTGATCCTTCGACTTTGCGTACTTTCCGCTGTTCACATCAACAACTGTCATTGCTTCCGTTGTTTCTATCACCACATAACCCGAATTTTTCAGCCAGACTTTTTTCTGGAGTGATTCTTCAATCTGCTTTTCAACATTGTAAACATCGAATAAAGGCGCTGAGCCGTTATATATATCTACTTTATCGGAAAACTCGGGAGAAGTTGTATCAACATAACCCTTGATTTCCTTGTAAATTTTTCTTGAATCAACTATAACCTTCGATATATCATCCCGGAAAAGGTCGCGAACAACGGAATTTGTAGTTGAAACATCTTTATACAGAATCGAAGGCGGCTTTATTTTCTTAACGCTGTTCTGTATATCGTTCCACGTATCAATAAGCTTTTTAAGGTCATCACGTATGAGGTTTTCTTCCTGCCCCGATGCAACCGTTCTGATAATCAAACCGAATCCTTCGGGAAGCAGTTGTCTTACAATCGCTTTAAGTCTTTTTTTCTCCCGGAACTGAAAGATCTTTTTTGATACACCTATACGCTTGCTGAAAGGCAGAAGGACGAGGTATCTGCCGGGAAGAGAAACTTTTGATGTTACTCTTACCCCTTTATTAGCAACAGGCTCTTTAATTATCTGGACGATAATATCCTGCCCGCGTTCAATTGTCACGGGAGGCCTGCCCCTTTGTGTGTTTGTTCTGTTACTGCTCTGAGCGCGCTGTTGAGGTTTTTCTTCCTCTTCGTCATCGATGGAGAAACGCGTCCTGCGGAAACCCTATATTAATAAAAGCCGCCCTGATGCCGTGCATCACTTTGGCAACTTTTCCCCAATAGAGGTCTCCGACATTTCTGCTTAAATCCGGACTTTCAAAAAACAGTTCAACTAATTTTCCGTCTTCTGTAATTGCAATCCGCACTTCCTTTGAAGTGGAATTGATTAAAATCTCTTTTTTCATTGCAAATCAATAATTTCAGCATGCACACTCTGTATGTGCACACTGCATGCGCACACTGCATGCGCACACTGCATGCGCAAAAAACGCTATGAATTCATCGAAGCAAGGAACTCTTTATTTGATTTCGTGCCGCGCATTTTATCGAGAATAAACTCCATTGCCTCAACCGTGTTTAAATCAGCGATAATTTTTCTCAACAGGTAAACTCTGTTGAGCATCTGCTGGTCAAGAAGAAGTTCCTCTTTTCTCGTACCGGAACGGTTGAGGTCTATAGCCGGGAAAATCCTTCTGTCGGAAAGCCTGCGATCCAGCAAGGTTTCCATATTTCCCGTACCTTTAAACTCCTCAAAAATAACCTCATCCATCCTGCTTCCGGTTTCAACGAGAGCCGTAGCGATTATCGTAAGACTTCCGCCTTCGTCAATGTTCCGCGCCGCGCCGAAGAATCTTTTCGGTTTATGCAGGGCGTTTGCGTCAACACCGCCTGAAAGAATCTTACCGCTGTGCGGAATGACGGTATTGTGCGCTCTCGCAAGCCGCGTAATACTGTCAAGAAGAATAACTACATCTTTCTTCGCTTCGGTCAGCCTTTTGGCTTTCTGGAGTACGATTTCCGATACCTGAACGTGCCTTTCCGGCGGTTCATCGAACGTTGAACTGAGTACTTCAGCTTTTACGTTCCTCTGCATATCGGTAACTTCCTCCGGTCTTTCGTCAATCAGGAGTACAATAAGATGGACTTCCGGGTGATTTCTTGAAAGGCTGTTGGCAATTGTCTGGAGGAGAATCGTTTTACCGCTCTTAGGCGGAGAAACA